>CAZJHF010000134.1:0-9701 GCA_964545505.1 uncultured Desulfobacterales bacterium
AAGATGTGAAATCCCGTTGTTAAGCGGGGGGCAGAAAAAAACATGACCGGCTGACACCTTGCGCATAGGCAACTTCTAAGTGCACGTTATTTTGATTCGGGCGATATTGTAAACTGTTTCCGGGACGGCGCACGCGTGTGCGTTCACAGGAATTATCGTAATATCAGAAACTATGAACGGCTAATAAAATGAATTTTCAGGATATAATTGAAAGCATCGAAAAAGATCTAAACGAATTTCCGAAAAAAGTATTCCGGGCAACAGAAGTGCTCGTAGACAATCCGGATTATCAAGTCGCAAAGACGCCGGCAGATGTTGTGTATACCGAAGATAAGATGAAGCTGTTGCATTATCACCGCCGGGTGAAAAAGAAAAAAGTACATGCCACACCGGTTTTAATTGTTTATGCACTCATCAATCGATACATCATGCTCGATCTGGAGCCTGGCCGAAGCTTCATCCAAAATCTGCTCAACGAGGGCCTGGATGTGTATTTGATCGACTGGGGTTACCCAACGGGTGCGGATCGGTATTTGGGTATAGATGATTACATCAACTATTATATGGACACTGCGGTGAAATGGATTCGATCTGAAACCAAGACCAAAAAGATCAATTTAATGGGCGTTTGTATGGGGGGAACCTTCAGTGTGATTTATACCGCCCTACACCGTAAAAAGGTTAAGAATCTGATCACGCTGGCAACGCCAACCGAGTTTGACATCGATGACGCCGGTCTGTTTTTATGGGCCAAGGGTCTCGATGTGGACAAGGCCGTGGAAGGAGTCGGTAATCTGCCTGGAGACCTGGCCAATATTCTCTATCTGCTTGTTTCGCCCGTTGCCACGGCAACCAAATATATTCAGTTTTTGGAGGGTATCGAAAACCCCAAATTCGTCAGTACATTTTTGCGCATGGAAAAATGGATATTTGACAGCCCCGATATGCCAGGCGAATTCTTCAGAGAATGGATCAGAGACTTCCTGCAACAGAACCTGCTGATCAAGAACCGGCTCATTTTAGACGGTCAGAAAGTGGATCTACGCAAAATTAAATGCCCGCTGCTAAATGTTTTTGGCAAAAACGACTATCTTGCACCCATGTCTACTGCCAAACCGCTCTCTAAGGCAGTCGGGTCCAAAGATGTCACCACGATTGGCGTTGACACCGGTCATGTGGGCATATTTGTGGGCAGCAAATCCTATAAAACCATAAGCCCTAAAATTGCGAAGTGGATCAGAGTGCATTAGATCGTGGAAGGTTAGAGGCCATTTCAAAATCCCTTTTCCGCCGATTTGCGGCTTTTGAAAAACGCTAAGCTCGTTACGCTAAATCTTGAAAACTCGGGTTAAAGCCTTCAAACAGTTCAAGATTTTGCGCTTCGGAACAGACCCGAGCTAAGCGATTTTTAACAAAAGTCCGCAAAATGGACTCCAAAGTGGTTTTAAAACGGCTTTTAGAAATTTAAGAGGAATGACCATGACCGAGCCCATCATGAGAAAAGTCAATGGAGACGGAATAGCAATCCAGCTGGCCATCTGGGAAGGGAAGGGGAGTCAGGTGCTTTGTGTCCACGGCCTGACCGCCAACTGTCGCTGTTGGGATGTGATGGCATCATCATTGACCCCTGAAAATACGATCCTGGCCATCGATTTGCGCGGTAGAGGACTTTCAGATAAGCCCTCCGCCGGATACTCTATGCGGCACCACATCCAGGATATTTTAGGCGTATTAGATGGCCTCAAGCAGGAGAAAATTGTCCTGATGGGGCATTCCCTGGGCGCATTTATCTCACTGGCATTCGCAGCCCATTATCCCGAGCGGACCGAGAAAATTATTCTTATGGATGGCGGCGGACAACTTAGACAAGATCAATGGGAAAAGGTCACGGTTGCCATCAAACCGTCCTTGGATCGATTGGGGCAAGTTTTTCCTTCCTTGGATGCCTATGTGGCCCATATGAAACAGGCGCCCTTTCTACAACCCTGGTCACAGGCGATCGAGGACTACTTCCAATACGAGTCAGAAGCAGTGGAAGGCGGGGTGTGCTCAAGGATCAAACCGGCTAACATCCAAGAGGAGATCCAAAATATCCAGCAAGAAGTTCCCTCCGAATACTATCCAAAAGTCTCCTGTCCGGTGCTGATCCTGCGAGCTACAAATGGCATATTAAGCCGCGATGACCTCGTTTTACCCGAATCAGCTGTTGAAAAGATGGTTTCAGAAATCCCCAATGCGCAGCGCGTAAACGTAGACGGCACAAATCATTTCTCGATTTTATTTCAGCCGAACGAAATGCGGGATAAGGCGATTCAAGAATTTGTTACAAAATAGAAACCTGTTGCGCCAACCCATCACAAGCACACCTGCTGCGCTGTTTTTTGATGACTTCTTCTGTCAAGCTGACAGTCCTGTTTTTAAAGTAACTGCTGCATTGACAAACGGCCCCATTTTCGGTATTCGGTTAACAGCTGTGATCGGTTACCGAAAGGTTCTTGCAGGAACCGTGCGAGGACGATCAATGAATGAAAAGCATGCTAAAAATGAAACCGGACCTGATTTTCTTTCCGCCTGGATGAAGATGGCCGGTGATGTTTGGGGCAATATGTTTCGGACCTGGTCCGATGCAACCGCAACCATCAAGCCCTCGGCTGCATCTCCAGGTGGCGCATCCAGTCATGCACAGGCGTCGCTGGATGCCGCCATGAAAACCTGGCAGGTCCTATCGTCGACAATGGCCCGGCCCGAGATCATGGATTCCATGTTTAAAGGATCCGGCACCATGCCCGAAATTTTGATGCAGCTGGCCCAATCGACTCTTGCCGGATTTATGGAGTTCCAGCAGAAATGGTTTGAAAGGGCCGGCCGGATCGGCAAATCTACCGAGGCTTATACGTTCGAAGATTTAGACGAAAATGCATTCAGAGCCTGGAATGAGATTTACCAGAAAGAATTCAAGCAATTTTTCAATATTCCCCAACTCGGGCTCACCCGTTTTTATCAGGAAAAAGCAAATCAGACCCTGGACAAATTCAATTTATTTCAGACAGCCATCGGCGAGTTCCTCCGGTTGCTATATCTGCCGGTGACCAAGTCATTTAGTGTTGTTCAGGAAAAGCTCGGCGAGCTCTCTGAAGCAGGAGAGCTGCCTGAAGATTCACAAGAATATTATCAAATGTGGATAAAAATATTGGAGGGGCATTACATGACCCTGTTCCAATCTACCGAATATATTGAAACAATGGGCAAAACCCTGGATGCCATGTCTGAATTTTCGGCCGCGAAAAATGACCTTCTGGAGGACATGCTGAACATGTTGCCCATCCCGAAACAAAAAGATATGGATGATCTCTACAAGGATATTTACCTGCTGAAAAAGCGAATAAAGGCATTGGAAAAGAAATTGAATCATTAATATGACCATCGCTTAATCCTTATTCCTAATTGTAAAAAATGCGGGGGGATGCCATGGGTGAGCCTAAAGTTCCAGTAGATCTTATCCTGTCAAAGCTCGTCGAAGATGCCGATAAAGCCCGCGCGCGGGCACACAAGGCTTCCGATGTTCTGCTCGGCCCACTGGATTCGGAAATTGCCGCAACCCCTTACGAAGTTGTGTGTCAAGAAGACCGGGTAAAGCTGAAGCATTATAAACCGGTGACCGATGTCAAATTAAAAACACCGTTACTGGTGGTTTACGCGCTTATCAACCGGGAAACCATGCTGGATCTTCAACCGGGCAGAAGCGTTGTTGAAACTTTGCTGGCTCACGGTATCGATCTTTACATGATCGATTGGGGCTATCCGACCCGCAAAGACCGTTTTCTGACCATTGATGACCATGTCAATGGCTATATGGATACAATGATTGATTTCATTCGGCAGAAACACCATCTGAAAAAGATCAACCTCATGGGGATCTGTATGGGTGGAACCTTCTGTGTGATCTATGCGGCTTTAAATCCCGCCAAAATTAAAAACCTGGTCACCACCGTAACCCCGACCAATTTCGACACAGATAAAGGGCTTTTACATGTGTGGATGAAGGCCGTCGATCCTGACCGCCTCACCGACACCTATGGCAATATGTCCGGTGATGTCATGAACTTCGGCTTTCTGCTGCTGAATCCGGCCCGCTTGATGATCGACAAATACGTGGGATTCTTTGAGAATATGGACAATAAAAAGTTTGTCGAAAATTTCGTCCGCATGGAAAAATGGATCTTTGACAGTCCGGATCTTCCGGGGGAAACATTCCGCCAGTTCATAAAGGATTTCTACCAGAAAAATCTGCTGATTCAAAGCAAGCTCGAAGTAGGGGACAGACGGGTTGATCTGAAAAATCTCAGCATGCCGTTAATTAATTTTTATGGCAAGTATGATCATCTGGTCCCGCCGCAAGCCTGTGAGCTTCTGACGGGCCGCGTCGGCAGTAAGGATACAACCGATGTTTGCCTGGAAACGGGGCATATCGGTATCTATGTGAGCTCCAGATGCCAGAAAGAATTTGCGCCGCGGATAGCAGCCTGGCTCGCAGAAAGAGACGCGCCCGATCAAAAACCGCGCAAGAAAAAGTCAACTGCCCCAAAAAAGACAAAAGTAAAGACCGCCGGAAGATCTAAATCATCCAAACGGCTTCGAAAGGATACCCAACGATCCGGCTAATGAGGAGATAGTTTATGGCAAAGGAAAAGGATTATTTCAGAACATTTTGCAAGGTGAGCAAGGCCTTTGGAACGACCCTTTCCAGTGAAAAACTCTTGGAGTTAATTGTACAGAGCGCCATCGAAACCATGGATGCCAAAGCCGCCTGTTTGTTTCTGGCAAAGGCGGGAAAGGATATCTTTGTTCCGATGGCCCAGGAGGGGCTATCCGATAACTATTTGCACCAGAAACCGCTGAAAGCCCAGCGGCTTGTCAAGGAAATCATCAAGGCGGGCCATCTTCATTTTCGGGATGCCACCTCCGATCCGCGTCTGGAGCATCATGACGCCAAAAAAGCCGAAGGTATTGCCACAATCCTGAGCGTACCGGTGATTGTCAGAGACCAGACCAAGGGAATCTTATCCCTGTATGCCGCCAAGACCAGGGATTTCAGCAAAGATGAGATTGATTTTTTATCCGCCCTTGCCGAGCAGGGCGGCATTGCCATTGAGCATGCCCGGCTGGTGGGCCGGATCCAGAAAAACGCCACCCTTTTTCTTGATCTGGCTTCGCATATTAATTCCAGTCTGGATATAAAGAAGATCTTAAACAACCTGACAGTCGATATCAGCCAGGCTCTGGGAATGAAAGGCGCGGCCATCCGTTTGCTGGATAAAGAAAGCGGCGATTTGAAACTGGTGGCCAGCTATGGCCTCAGTGATGAATTTTTAAACAAGGGGCCGGTATCTGCTACCCAAAGCGCCACCCAGGCGCTTCAAGGCGAAACCCTTTTGATCAAAGATGCAACCAAAGACAAACGGATTCAATACAAAAAAGAGATGAAGAAAGAAGGCATCGTCTCTATGATCGTTACGCCGATTAAGTCGCGGGATGAGATTATCGGGGTGTTGCGGCTCTATACCAATATTAAACGGGAGTTTCCGGAGGATTTTGTTACCCTGGTTCAAGCCCTGGCCCATCAAGGTGCCCTGGCCATCCAGAACGCTTCCATGTATCTAACCCTCAAAAAGGACAAAGAAGACCTGGAGCAGGATATCTGGAGCCACCGCTCCTGGTTTTAGGTAGCCGTCGAAGGCATGCCGCTACAATTGAATTGATGACAAACGGCGTAATGATTCAGAACGTTCAGGCCGTGCTCAGACCACCCAAACAATACCGCCCGGGAAAATAGAAAATCATTCCTTTGTAAAGGCCTTACCCACGCTGTTCATGAGTTCTTGGAATTGGTGTCCCTGCTGCTCCATCATTTCGGTAAATTCCTTTACCGCATCGGCAGAAGGCAGGCCTTTTTCAGTTGGCAGACCTCGCAGATGTTGGATGGTTTCATCCTGGGTTGCGACTTTTTTCTCGAGAGTCTCGCATTTTTTCTTAAGGGCGTTATACTCGCTTTTGGGAATGACGTTCATGAGGTTCAACCACTCATGATAAGATTTCTTGAAATTTTCCGATGCCTTTTCCCAGGCCCTGGCGTAATCCGGTGAAGCCAGCGGCAGCGCGTTCATGCCATAGAATTTGCGAAACATGCGCGTTAAATCGTCGAAACCGCTGAATCCGCCGCCGATCCATCGGGTCATATCTTCGAGCTGTTTTTGACCCTTGGCGGCATTGAGAAAAAAACTTCCCAGGAATTCAAGAAACTGCCTATCCATTGCTGCGCTTCCCTTTGGTCTTTGCGGGCCCTTTCTGTGACCGGGACTTTGAAGATGAGCGATCCAGATCCAGCTGAAAGCGAACCGGGCCGCGCCAGTTCCCGTCTCCGAACCGCGTGTGCAGGGCACAGGCCGATTTAGGGTCGGACCACGAGGTTGCCATAGCCACATGCCCTTTTGGGAAAGGCGTGACTTCAGCCTCGATGTAGTCCAGCGGAGCCAGCGCGGTTTCTTTTTCTACCAGATCATCGCCTTCACCGTAGCAAATCAACCAGGGGATGGCCATTTCTTTGAGGCGCTTTAGGTTGAGTTTTTTGCCAAACAATTTGACTGGAAGCGTCCCATCTTCTGAAATCGGAACGTTGTAGGAGGCAAAACTCATTTTGGTGATTTCCAGGGGCAGGTCGAAACGTTCATTGTTCAGCCAAAAATTCAGGCCCTGCGCGGTTTTGCTAATTTGAAAATTTTTCTTGCCCTGCCGGGCGAACATCATCAGATCCCGGTAAAATGCGGAAATCGGTGATTCGCTCTCGATGCTTTTGAGCTTATAGACCCAGCCCATCAATTTACCGTCTGCTACCCGATTACCGTTGGGCAGCGTCTTAGTGCCGTAGGTCAGGTCGTTAAACCGCCGGGGCAGGGTTTTTAGAAAATTTGCCAGCCCCTTGCTGCGCGTACCGTCCATGGGAGCCACACAGGTAATAAATGCGTCCACCAGCCCGTCCAACTCGCCGGAAAGCAGATTGCACAATGCGGAAAACCCGCCCTGGCAATAGCCGTTTAAGGTAACGGGTTTGCCATGACTCTGCTTGACGGCCTCACAAAACAGCCGGGTATCGCGGGCGTCATTTTCCCCGGTCATGACTTGAAGGGCTTCTGTGGTTGCGATGTCTTTTAAAATGCGGATATATGTGGGAATGCCCAGGTTGGCAAAACAGTGCGCATAACTTCTGTTTTCACCGGGCAAAAAGCCCAGAATATTGGCGCCCAGGACATACGGGGGGATAATGATAACCGGTTTTCCGGATTTGTTTATTTTTGCGGTTTGATCTGTGGGAGAGATTCGGTAAAGGTAAAAATGGTCCGTCTCTGCCACCAGTTTATGCTCTCCGCGTTCAAAATGAAAGCCGTACTCGGGTTCAATGGCCTGGATAGCCTGAGGGTAGATATTCACGACCAGGTCCATTAAGCGCGCCTGGCGCTCGGCGAAGGCATATAGATCTTCGCCTTCCATGTTCAAAAAGGTATTATAAACGGCGGAAATAAAACTGCCCATTTCAAATTGGGCATAGCCGTTGATGGATGCTATACCGCCGAAAAAGCCTCGATTGAATATATTAAGGTTGAAATCCAATAGCTTCAGGTACGCGGCAAGACTATCCAACGGGGAGATTTGCGATAGTTTTTCATTCTCCACTTTTTTAAAATAACTGGTGGAAATCAGATAAGGAATCATGAAATCGCCGGCATATTTGGAGAGCCCGGTGAGGTAGTTTTGGGTGGCGTTAACGAGTTGATAAACAGCAGTAGCGTTTTTGTCGAAGGTTTGGGCCAGAAATGATGAATAGTCAGAAGGTTCTTTGTGTTCGTTCATAAGGCGCCACTCCTATGCAAATTTACTGCAAGGTTCATGGCCTGAAAGCCATGAACCTTGCATGCATCCGTCTTGACTTGATAACGTCTTATTCTCCAGAACCAGCGAAAAACGCCTCTACTTTCTGATAATTTTCGTCCGCCAGTTTTTTGAAATCTTCACAGCCTTTTTTGTACGACTGTATCCAGTTTTCGATGGCTTTGCGGCCCTCTTCGGGCATCCAGGTAGCCTGCTGCAGATACGTGCCGACCATTTTCTCGTTCTGTTCGTATACCATGGTCATGGCGTTAAAGCTGTTGTCAAAAGCGGTTTTGTTAAACTGAATCATCTGCTTTGCGATTTGTTTTTGATCCATCATGGGTGCCTCCTTTTTATGGGGTGATCTTTTAAATTTCCGAGCGGGCTTATTTTTCGGCTGTCAGCGATTGCTCTAGGTTGCTGAAGATATCATCCATTGCGACTTTATAGTCATTGCGACCCTTTTTAAAGATCTCAGTCCACTGGGTGACGACACGACTGCCTTCCTCCGGAATCCAGGTGGCCTGCTCACCAAGCGTGCTGGCTAATTTTTCCGTGTGGTCCTGAAGCATAACCATGGAATTGTACATGTTGTCAAAGGTTGATTTTTGAAAATCGATCATTTGTTTTGCAATCTGACTTGAGTCCATGCTAAAGTTTCCTCCTATTTTAGAAATATGTGTTTTGGCCATTTAGGACGTACTATAATGGTACGAATTTGATTTGTCAATAAAAAATTGTGCATTGCACAAAATAAGTTTTTCGATTTATTCATTTTAGAATACTTTTGTATATGTTATATTATACTGTAATAATTATAAATTAATATTTAAATATGTTATATTCTAAAAGTCTGGGCTGTTAAATAGTAAAATATTGTTGCAATGTAACAATCGACAGGAAAGCAAAAATGCCTGAAAAAATTCTGCTAAAAAAATATGCCAACCGGCGATTGTACGACACCAAAAAGAGCAGGTACGTGACGCTTAATGAAGTTGCCGAGCGCATCCGCAATGGTCAACAGGTGGAGATCATCGACGCCAAAACCAAAGCAGATGTTACCGCCTTTGTCCTGACCCAGATTGTAATGGAGGAAGCTAAAAATAAAAACGTACTGCTGCCGGTGCCACTCCTTTATATGATCATTCAGTATGGCGACAACGTACTGGTGGATTTTTTTGAGAATTATCTCCAGCAAGCTTTCAAAAGTTATCTGGCTTACAAAGGCTCGATGGACGACCAGTTTAAAAAGTGGCTGGATATGGGAATGGGCTTCTCCGAGGTGGCTCAAAAAAACCTGATGCAAGCAAATCCATTTCAGGGTATATTTGAAAAACTGACAAAGGAAAAAAAAACCGGAAAAAAGGAGGATCAGGAATAACCGATGTCACCGTGACACGGCAAATTTTGCCGGATTAGGGTCTTGATTGCGCGCTAAAACTTCCGCCTTATACCCCCATAACCCGATCGCTGCGTTCCAATATAAACGTCGCTATTTTAGAGTAAAAGCTCTTCAAAATTTTCTCTGATCGAAACAAACCCATATGGCCACCACCGCAGATTAACTTTAGTTTGTCATCTTCTGGAACGGAGTTGATCAATTTCAGGTGACCGGTAGCCTGTAGGGGTGGCGCGATTTTATCACTGTTGCCACCGAGAGCCCAAATGGGGACATCGTCCGGGTAATCTTTGATACCAATAATCTTATTGCCGATGGAAAGCACTCCCCGTATCAGCTCATTATTAACAAAGATTTTTTTATAGGTATCCTTTATAAA
>CAZJHF010000135.1:0-9695 GCA_964545505.1 uncultured Desulfobacterales bacterium
CGCCTCACGATCCTTATCATCAGGATCTTCCCAAGCGTCTCACCCCGCCTATATGGCATGAAAAAGGTACCTGGGATCATCCCCTGGGGACCGACAACCTCGGACGCGACTACTTAAGCCGTCTGATGTACGGTGCCCGCATATCCTTGATTATCGGTGTGGCGGCGATGCTGATTTCGGGTGTGATTGGAACCACCATGGGCGTTCTGGCCGGCTATTTCGGGGGCCGCGTGGACATGGTCGTCAATGCCATGATCACCACGCGCCTGGCGCTACCGATTATGCTGGTGGCGCTGGCCGTGGTGGCTTTGGTAGGCGGTTCCTTACAGATCGTGGTGCTGGTTCTGGGCCTGATGATCTGGAACCGCTTTGCTCTGGTGATGCGCGCCTCAACCCAGCAACTGCGTTCGATGGATTATGTCAGTGCCGCCAAGGCTGCCGGTTGTTCAACCCCCAGAATCATCCTGACTGAAATCATGCCCAATATCCTCAACAACCTGATCGTGGTAGCCACGCTGGAAATCACCCGGGCCATATTGATCGAAGCGTCTCTGTCTTTTTTGGGCATGGGGGTTCAGCCGCCGCTGCCCTCCTGGGGACTAATGGTCGCCGAGGCCAAAGGATTCATGCTCTTCAGTCCCTGGATGATTGCCATTCCCGGTGCGGCTATATTCATACTGGTGCTTTCCATTAACCTTCTGGGTGACGGGATCCGGGACATTACAGCTCCGGAGGGGCGATCGTGAGCGCATTGCTTGAAGTCAAAGATCTGCACGTGAACATCTCCCTGGCAGCCGGCGTGTTGCATGCAGTCCGCGGGGTGGATTTTTCGGTCCAGCGTGGCCAGACGCTTTCACTGGTGGGTGAATCCGGTTGTGGCAAATCCCTGAGTGTTCTGGCGGTCATGAATCTGCTTCCCAAAAAAGCAACGTGGCGTGCGGACACTATTACCTTTAATGGTCAACCCATGGAAGAAATCAGCGAACGCCGCATGGCTGATATTCGTGGCAGCAAGATGGCCATGATCTTTCAGGAGCCCATGACCTCTCTCAATCCCTGCTATACTATCGGCAACCAGCTGGAAGAAGCCCTGCTGCGACATAAACAGACCTCGCGCAACGAAGCCCGGCAGCGTGCGATATTTCTTTTGGAAAAAGTCGGCATCACGGCAGCTGCCAGCCGCTTAAAACAATATCCGCATCAACTGTCCGGTGGTTTGCGTCAGCGGGTAATGATCGCCATGGGGCTGATGTGCGATCCGCCCTTAATCATCGCCGATGAGCCCACAACCGCTCTGGATGTCACCATTCAGGCCCAGATCCTGGCCCTACTCACGTCGCTACAGAAAGAATTCGATATGGGCATGATTCTGATCACCCATGATCTTGGCGTCGTCGCCCGTACCACCGATACAGTGGCCGTAATGTATTGCGGACAGGTTGTGGAAACCGGCAACGCAACGGAATTGTTTGAAAATCCACTGCATCCCTATACCCAGGGACTCTTAAGGTGCATCCCCGTACCGGGCAAAACCAAACCTGGCGAACACCTTGGGTCGATTCCGGGGATTGTACCGACACCCATTGGAGAGCAAACCGGGTGCGTCTTTCAAAATCGGTGTGCCTATGTGTTGGGTGATTGCACTTCAGCAGAAGTGACGTTGACGCAAATCGCGGCTGGCAGAGCATATCGCTGCCTGTTGAGCCCGAAAGTTTGTCAAAAAAACATGAGCGAAAGCCAATCCAGATGACAACCGCCCTGCTGCAAACAGAAGATATTACCAAGGTATATCGGGTTAGCGCCGGTGTTTTCAAAGGCAAGCTGCCGCTGACCGCCGCAAACGGTGTCAGTATTAATATCAACCGTGGGGAGGTTGTCGCACTGGTAGGTGAATCGGGATGCGGCAAAAGTACCATTGCGAAAATCATCCTCGGTCTTGAGCAGGCAACATCCGGTCAGGTCTATTTTGACGGACAGCCGGTAACAGCTATGGGTCGCAAAGAAAGAGCCCGCCGCATTCAGCCCATATTCCAAGATCCCTATTCTTCCTTGAATCCACGAAAATCCATCGGATCGATTATCTCGCTGCCCTATCGTATTCACCAAATCGGCAACAAATCCGAAATGGAGGCGCGCGTGACCGAGATCATGGATACGGTCGGCCTGCCGCCCCGCTTTCGGTCCAGCTATCCCAACCAGCTCTCAGGGGGACAGCGGCAACGCGTGGCCATCGCCCGGGCGCTGGTCATGAGGCCTGAGCTGGTCATTTGTGATGAACCCACTTCCGCCCTGGATGTTTCCGTTCAATCCCAGATTCTGAACCTGCTGCTGGAACTGCGCGAGAACCGGGGTTTGACGTATCTGATTATTACCCATGATCTTTCGGTGGTGGAGCACATTGCTTCGCGGGTGGCGGTCATGTATTTGGGCCGCATAGTGGAAGAAGCCGCCACAGATAAGCTTTTTAAGAATCCCCGCCATCCTTACACCCAGGCACTGCTCACATCTGTCCTGACACCTGAGCCGCGACTGGGTTTACCGGAAACCCATCTGGGCATTGCCTACCCCAACCCGATCGATCCCCCGCCGGGCTGCACCTTTCACCCCCGCTGCCCTGAGGCAGATGATCGCTGCAAAAAAGCCCCCCCCCAACCCATTGATGAAAACGATCATATGGTGGCCTGTTATTTTGCCTAGCCGCCTCAATACTCCAGGTAGAATAAGCTTGAGATCATCATTTTGACTATGCGGACAGTTTCTACTTGCAGGCAATCTGGCTCTGCTTGACTTAGGTCAATGAACGCATTGCAGTAACTGGTATTGTGGGGCCAATTGAAAAAAATGAACCCGGCTCAGCCTTCAACAGCGCTACAACACCGGAGAAAATAAAAGATGGATGAATATTTAAATAAAGGCATTAAAGACATCATCGCGGAGTTTCCCGAAATCGAGGATGTATTAAGTGATTATGACATTGGTTGCGGGCCATGCGAAGTTGGCATATGTCAACTAAAAGATGTTGTAGCCATTCATCGACTATCTGATGATCAAGAGCAGCAGCTCATGGCCAGAATAGCTGCAGCCATTAATCCCGACGCAGAAATTAAGATACCGGAGATATCGAAGCAAGACGAGACGAAGCCGAAAGAATTGAAATACTCTCGACCGATGAAAAAACTGGTAGATGAGCACGTTCTAATCAAAAGATGGATTGCTTTGATTCCCAGGATTGTTGAAAACCTGGATGTGGAATCCGATAGAGGACGCCAGCTCATTCTCGACGGCATCGATATGATTCGTTCCTACGCGGATAAATACCATCACGCCAAGGAAGAAGACATTTTATTTAAATATTTTGATGAAAACGCTGATATCCTTCAGGTCATGCACCAGGATCACACCCGTGGCCGGACGCTGGTAAAAGAAATGCTGGTTGCCCTTGAAAACAGGGACCGGGAAACGATCGCCGAAAACTTACTGGCCTACCGGAACCTGCTGACCGAACACATCCGCAAGGAAGATGAAATATTATTCCCCTGGATGGATAATCAGCTTTCCTCCCGCCAGATGGGTGAACTTCTTTATAGATTTGGGATGGTTGACCGTCAAATAGACATTTCACCTGTTAAGTATGCAGACTTTATCGACCGGTTGGAAATAGAATTTGAAAAACCGGAAGGCTGAAAAAAGACTTCGTCATCGATCTGGGTTAAACAGTTTAAAGCGGTTCAATAAACACCCGCAGACTGCCCCCGCAGACATCTCCGCCTTTGGTGCCTAAATCATCGGTAAGGTCAATCTTGATGATCTCAGGCTGTTGGGTGACCAGCGTGCTGCGCAAGGCCGCGCTGCGAACCTGGTTTTCACCGCACCCGCCACCCACCGTTCCATAAGCGACGCCATCTACGCAAATAATCATCTTGGCGCCCACCTCTCTGGGGGTGGAACCCGTTGTTTCGATGATCGTGGCCAGGCAGACCGCGATATTTTGTTGCTTCAATTCCGATATTTTTTTAAAGATTTCCAGATCCGTCATCATACAATTCCTACTGCATTTCTTAAGGTACGCGCCTGGGCCGGGCCTTTTCTACGAACACACACCAGCTCGGACACAATCGACACAGCAATCTCTTCAGGCGACTCAGCGCCAATGGGCAGGCCGATGGGCGTAAACACTTCATCCAGCCTATCCTGCGGAAGACCCTTTTCCGCCAGCGCTTCGAGAACGATACGCACCCGCCTGCGGCTCCCGATGAGGCCGGCATAAACGGTTTTCTTGCCTATAATTTCGATTAAACAGTCCACGTCGTGCTCGTGGCCTCGGGTAATAACCACGACATATGTGGCGGGCCCAAAGCTCATGCCGCGCAACGCAACAGTGAAGTCCTCGGCAATGACATTGCAGCCCGGAAAACGAGACCGGTTGGCAAAATCAGAACGGTCATCAATGACCGTGACCTGAAAACCCAGTTTTTGTGAAAATTGGGCTAATGGCAGCGCAATATGACCGGCTCCACAGATGACAAGTTGTGCATCAGCGCAAAGGATATTTAAAAATACAGAACAGCCGGATTCAATTTCGATGACGGCGCTTCTATTTTCTTTCAATGCCTGCTGCGCCATGCGCCCCACGCTGGCATCCAGTTGAGCGGATCCGAGCGATCCTTCCATGGGTTTGTTTAGACGTACAATTACTTTTTGACCGGGACCAGTGTCAGATGAATCTGATACCAGGACCGTTGCCAGGCAAAAGGTTTCTTCCTTTTCTAAAAGTTCGATAATTCGCGCATGAATTTCCATAAGCTCACCGAATGGTGTCTAACCGTTTTCATTTACCAGATACAAATATTAACCGCTATGCCGATAATAACGCACAGAGTCCGTCGAGTAAATAGCAAGCGCGGTCCAGATGAGAACAAACGTCACTATCTGGGCATTTTCAAATGGTTCGCGGAATAAAAACACGGCCAGTACAAACATACAGCTGGGCGCAATATACTGTAACAGCCCCATGGTTGACAGGTACAGCCGCCGGGCACCCAGCGTAAAAAACAGCAACGGCAAGGCGGTGACCACCGAACAGCCCATTAGCATCAAATCCAATTTCAAACTGACGCGAAAAATTGAACCCTGGCCCAGGCGATCCAGATAAAACAGATAAACCAAAGCCGGAATTGAAAGCAGCAGGGTTTCCACGGTCAAGCCCACCAGAGAACTGACCGGAGCGACCTTGCGAATCAGGCCGTAAAGCCCGAAGGATACAGCCAGCGTTAGGGCGATCCAGGGAAACTCACCGTAAGAAAGGGTAAGGTATAAAACGCCGGCAGTGGCCAAGATCACTGCCAGAATCTGTGGTGGGCGCAGTCTTTCTTTCAGAAAAACCACCCCCAGAACGACATTGACCAGAGGATTGATGTAATAGCCCAGGCTGGCTTGTAACAGGTGATCGGCGTTCACTGCCCAGATATACAGCAACCAGTTTCCGCTTACGATGATAGCGGTAAATAAAAGAATCAGCATGGTGCGCAGATTTTTGAAAACCAGAATAAATTCCTGCCAGCGCTTCATGATAATGATCAGGGGTACCAGCAGAAAAAACGACCAGACGATGCGGTGTAAAATGATCTCCAGGGCCGGAACCGCCCGCAGCGCTTTCCAGTAGATTGGACTGATCCCCCAGATCAAAAAGGCCGCGACCGCAAAGATAACCCCCCATAAGGTATCCGTATCTGATTGCATTGTTGGGGAATTATTTGATTTCAATTGAATCCATTTACCTGTCGGAAGTATTGATGCCCAAATTGATGTAATCGCCAATCTGCCGTGCAGGCACCATACGCTAACGCCTTACAACCGTCAATTAGGTTTTTTCAGATTTGAAAAGAGGTTTGACTTTAGAATTTGAATCCCCTATTTAGAAGTCATCTCAAAAATGTCTTTTGGCCCAATATCTTTGTTGGTGCCGAGTTTCAAATCCTCGACATACAAACGTATGCCTCCGGTTTGAAACTCGACCCAGCCGCGATCTTGAAACAAAATCCTATTTTTGAGATGGCTTCTAATTACCTGCATTGATATTGCAGCCGGTTGACCCAAAAAGAAAAATTCACCATGAAAACATCTAAAAACATATTATCTCTTGCTTTTTTATTGTTGCGTTTTCTTGGCTAAGATTCCTTACCGCAAAAATCACGAAGAACACGATGCACACAAAGAAAGCTTTTAAATATAACATAAATAACCCTTCGTGACCTTCATGGTGAAAAAATCGCTAAAAAATATTACCACAAAGAGCACGAAGAACACGAAGCGCGCAAAGAAAAAATTCAAATGATGCCTTTTAAACCCTTCGTAAACTTCGTGGTGGGATAATTAACTAAAGGAGATCAGAGTGATGGAAACAAAGATAACTCGCATGCTGGGAATCAAGTACCCGATTATCGGCGGTACCATGATGTGGATCAGCGATGCTGATTTTGTGGCCGCCATCTCCAATGCCGGGGGCATCGGCGTTCTGGCTTCAGCCATGTATGATTCCCGGGAAGCGTTTGCAGATGCAATTGACCGCATCCAGGAATTGACCGATAAGCCCTTTGCCGTCAACATTAATCTGTTTCCCGCCATGCGCCAGATGGACAATGCGATCTATTTAGAGGTATTGGAAGAAAAAGCCGTTAAAATCATCGAAACATCCGGTCACTCTGCACCGGAGGAGCTCTGCCGGCGCTTCAAGCAAGCCGGTATGACATGGATTCATAAGTGCGTCGGAGTACGCTATGCTCAAAAAGTGCAGGAAATGGGGGCAGATATCGTTACCGTGGTGGGCTATGAAAACGGAGGCGCCACCGGTAAATTGGATATCGGCACCCTGGTTTTGGTACCAGTGGTGGTGGACGCTCTCCAGATCCCGGTCATCGGCGGGGGCGGAGTCTCTGACGGGCGCAGTTTGATGGCCGTTCTTTCGCTGGGGGCTGAAGCCGCCATCATGGGCACGCGGTTGCTGGTCACAGAGGAATGTCCCATCCATGATAATCTGAAAAATGCCCTGATCGGCGCCAGTGAGCTGGACACCACCCTGATCATGCGATCATTAAATGCTACCCACCGGGTCTGGCGCAATCCCGCTGCAGATAACTGCTCGGATCTTGAAGCTTGCGGTGCGGATTTTCCCGAGATTATGGGGGTCGTTTCCGGCCAGCGTGCCAAGAAGATGTACGACGAAGGTGATCTATCAGAAGGGATTTTAGCGTGCGGGCAGGGCATTTGCTTTGCCACAGAAATTGTGCCCGTCAAGACCCTTTTCGATCGCATCATGACCCAGGCGGATGACATCAGAAATAAACTGCATGCCGCCTGAATCCAGAGGTTTAGAAAAGAAGTCTCACGCAAAGCCGCAAAGACCGCAAAGGGAAAAACGGTTTGATTTTTATAATCTTTGCGCCTTAGTGTCTTTGCGTAAGGAAATATAAATTTAAAACAACTCGATAAGCAGGCAGAGCGCTTTCCAGTAAGGCCCGCATTACAGACTGTGTCATCATTCAATAAAGGGCTTGATTTGTCAATGTCATGCCGGACTCGATCCGGCATCCAGAAATGCAATACCCCCAAGTCTGGATTCCGGGTCAAGCCCGGAATGACAACAATTGGAATAAGTTTCTTTCTGCCAATCACCACGCAGTCTGTTTAGCGAAAATGGCAAGCTATAAATGAAGAAATTTTCTTATCTTTGATCACGGATCGTTTTTAGAAAGAAAGGAATTTTGATGACCGCAACAGCTAATTTCAAGGTTGAAATCGACGGTCATATCGCCTGGCTGATCTTAAACCGCCCCGAAAAGCGCAATACCATGGGGCTGGCCTTTTTTAAAGAAATCGAAGATCTCTTCGAGGATTTTGACAGCGACCCGAACGTTCGGGCAGTGATTATTAAAGCCGAAGGTAAGAGCTTTTCGGCGGGCACCGATCTTGAAGAGGCCGCCACGCTGCTTGGCCAGGGATCAGCAGATGGCCGCGAGCGCATGCGAAAGGATATTGCAGCACTGCAACACGCTTTCACTAAAATCGAGCGCTGCCGCAAACCGGTTATTGCCGCCATCCATCGTCATTGTATCGGCGGGGGCGTGGATATGATTTGTGCCTGTGACATCCGTTTAGCCACGGCCGATGCCGTTTTCAGCATTCGTGAAACGCGCATGGGCATTATAGCTGATGTGGGAACTCTACAGCGTTTGCCGCATATCATCGGTCAGGGCTGGTTTCGTGAACTGGCATTAACCGGACGGGATTTTACCGCTCAGGAAGCACACCAAATAGGGCTGGTCACACGCATTTGCGATGACCGTCCTGCTCTGTACGAAGCGGCTAAAGAGCTGGCGGACCAAATTGCCGCCTGTCCGCCGCTGACCGTTCAGGGAACCAAGGAAGTCATTAATTACAGCCGTGACAGGGGCATTGAGGCCGGTCTGCAATATGTGGCCCAAAAAAATGCAGCCGCGCTGCCATCCGAAGATCTAATGGAAGCTATGGCCGCATTTATGGAGAAAAGAAAACCGGTGTTTACAGGCAAATAATTTCTGCACAAAGCACGCAGAAATTACTCAAAGTAAGCCATTATATCATTTGACAGTTTAATAGCTTATACCCAGCAAATAGCACGCATAACCACTAAGCATTCCTCCCCCTTGATGGGGGAGGTCAGCACGCCATTTTGAAGGATAAAGATAAAAAGAGAGATGCCTGGCTCAATGCTGAGGGCTATGCGGTGATGAGATTCTGGAACAATGAGGTTTTTGAAAATTTAGATGGCATTTTGGAAGTTATTAGAGATAAATTCACAACCCCCTCACCCTCACCCCTCCTACCAGGGGAGGGATAACTGAGCTAAAAGCTGAATTCCGTATTCGACCCGGCCACCATCGCAAACTGCCCCATCTGGCCCAAGCTCATGGCCGAGGGCAACCGGGTATTCGATATTCGTTTTCATGTGAGCATGAAGATTGTCAGTTAATATTAAAAATTAACGGAGAAATAATGCTTAAACCAGGTGCTTTAGATGGAATAACCGTGATTGACCTGTCCCGGCTTTTGCCCGGTCCCTATTGCTCCATGATATTGGCTGATCATGGCGCCCGGGTCATCTCGATCGAAAGCCGCAAGTTTATTGCCGACGGCCTTTTTTTTAATACGGTAAATCGCAATAAGGAACACATGACGCTCAATCTCAAAACCGATCAAGGCCAAAAAATATTTTTCCAGCTGATTGAAAAAGCCGATGTTATGCTGGAGGGTTTTAGACCGGGCGTCGTTGAACGTTTGGGAGTGGACTATAAACGGGTTCACCAAAAGAACCCAAAAATTATTTACTGCTCGATTAGCGGTTATGGACAAACCGGTGGTTTTGTTGATCGTGTCGGGCATGATGTCAACTACCTGAGCACATCCGGGGTGCTGGATTTGATCGGCGAACCGGATCGTCCACCATCGATTCCGGGTATCCAAATCGCCGACATCGGCGGCGGTGCCATGAATGCCGCTATTGGCATTCTGCTGGCGCTTTTTGCCAGGCAAAATACCGGTAAAGGCCAATTTGTCGACATTTCCATGACGGACGGTATGGTGGGGTTTCTACCGGCAGCCCTTTATTTTCAGCAGCTCACCGGCCAGGACCCCCGACGGGCCGATGCGATGCTGTCGCA
>CAZJHF010000136.1:0-9694 GCA_964545505.1 uncultured Desulfobacterales bacterium
TTAAATGGGCTCAGGGCCTTTTTAAAAAAAGAAAAATATCAATAGCGTCAGAAATAATAACCGATATTGTTAAGCGCTGCGAATATCAGCCCATGTATATTCAGCAATTTTTATTTGAACTTTGGCGCCAGGGTAAAATCAATCCGGCGACCATACCCACAGTTGAAAGCGATATTCTGGAACGCCGCGAGAATGAATTTATGATTCTTTGGGACTCGTTGACCCCAAATCAGCGCAAGGCACTGCGCCTTTTGGCAATAACGGAAGGGGAAGCCATCTTCTATTCTGAATCGCTGCAACGCTTTGGGTTCAGCTCCGGCTCAATTCTCTCAAGAGCGCTATCTTCTCTGAGTAAACGGGATATTATCACAAAAAACAAGACTTACCATATCCAAAACGTCATGCTCAAAAAGTGGATTTTAAGGACTTTGCCAGCATAAGGGAAAAAAGAAAATAGGAGGGTCGGACCAGACGAACAGTTTATTACAGCATATAGCTTGGTCCGACCAGCGCTTCCAGCACTTCACGCTTCTCAGAACTTCTTATATTCACGCTCAACTTGATATATACCTTCAATAATGAGAATAACCACCTCATGAATGTTAGGAGCAGCAATCGGTTTTGATCCGGTAAAAAATATTTCTTCTATTGCATGGTTGTCCATCCACTTACGAATAGAAGAAATTGCATGGTTAAGTGTACATTCCTTGAGGTCCAGCGGTAGACACGGCTTTTTATGCTTATCAGCTAATTGTCGGACACTTTTTGTCCCCATTTGTAACTGACCAAAGGTCAGGATAACCGTTCCTTGAGCGTCGATAATGTTTTTTTCCAGCCTTTCAAAGTAGCTAGGATTATCTATCTCCTTAAGATTGTACTCTTCGGGCGAAATTCCATCTTCCGTCTTTTTGTCCTTGTAAGTCCATCCTGCATGTGGAATGTCAAGTTTGATTGCCGCTTCCAGAGCAGCTTGTTCAACTCCGGGTTGACCACCGGATATGATTTTTTTAATCATTGCTGTTGACCTGATATTCTGTCTGAACTTGTTTCCGCATATCGAGAAATTCTTCCTTTTCAGTTTAACCCGCAATACGTAACCCGGAACGCGCAACATTCAAATCCATCACTCCAATGCAAACTTATAACAAGCTATTTGCTGCAAGATACTTGAAATTTTTAGTTAAGACTAAAACATTTGGTTTTTTATAGAACGCTGATGATTTGAAAAAGTACTAAAATAAATTATAAACTGATTTATAAACCTCAGATTTTGTTTGAGGGCAAGGCGCGATTCGATTCAATAGCGGAGCCTAAAATTCGTGGCTGCAAGCCACTCCCACTATTTATATTCGTCTTATGTGGCCCAAACTATTGCTAAGTCACATGTGGGAGGGGCATCTTGCCGCGATATTCGAGCATTTTGAATTGAATCGTAACACAGCCATCGAGCAAAATATGAGTGTTTAGGAATCAGTTTTAGAGCTTGCCCAGCACTTCCCTCGAGATGATAATCTTCTCCACCTCCTTGGTGCCTTCATAAATCTCCAGAACCTTGGCGGCGCGGTAAAAGCGCTCGATATCATAGTCGTTAAAATAGCCGTAACCGCCGTGCAGTTGCAGGGATTCGTCGACCACTTCAACGGCCACATGACAGGCGTACATCTTGGCAATGGCGGTCAGTTTTGTATCCGGTTTGCCTTGATCCAGCAGCCAGGCGGATTTATAGACCATGTTGCGGGCGGTTTCGACCTTGGCGGCCATATCGGCAATTTTAAACTGGGTGCTCTGAAATGCAGCCAGGGGTCGGCCGAATTGATGTCTGCCCTTTACGTGTTTGACCGCCATGTCCAGGGCCCCCTGGGCAAGGCCAACACCGTGGGCGGCCACGTATGCCCGGGAGTGATCGAAAAATTTCATCAGCTGAATAAAGCCGTCACCTTCCGCACCGATCAAATTTTCCCGGGGAACGCGGCAATTATTAAAATAAATTGCGGCCGTATCCGAGGCCCGCAGCCCCATTTTACCATGCATGGGATCGGCCTTATATCCTTTGCGATCGGTTTCCACCAGAATAATACTGTGCCGGGCGGTTTTGGACTTCGCATCCGGATCGGTCAGACAGTAAACCAGCATGTGGGTCCCGACCGTCCCGTTGCCGATCATTGTTTTGCTGCCGTTGATGATATAGTCATCGCCGTCCTTAACGGCAGAGGTCGTTGCTGCGGCTGTGTCGCTGCCGGCATCGGGCTCGGTGATGGCGAAGCCTAAAATGCCGTCCCCGGTAAATAGCTGAGGGAGGTATTTCTTTTTTTGTTCTTCAGTGCCGAAAAAAATGAGTTCTTCAGCGCCGAATGATACCGAGCACAGCTCCTGGGCGATACCCGGATCCACCTTCCAGAATTCTTCAAGCACCAGGGCCTGTTCGAAAAAACCCAGGCCGGGCCCGCCGTATTCTTCCGGAATGAACAGGCCGATCAGATCCAATTCGCGTGCTTTTTTAAGAATGTCGGCCGGAAAGGTTTCGTTGATGTCATGCTCGAGGGCAACGGCCGGAAATTCACCTACGGCAAATTCACGCGCGGCTTTTTGAATATACTGTTGTTCTTTGCTCAGATCGAAATCCATGTCCACGTCCTTTCTAATATCGGTGCTATATTTTTACTAGTCAGGTTTTTACAATTTAGTTTTCAACCCCAAACCGGAATGATGGAATAATGGAAAATTGGAATAATGGGTTTCGGAAAAGGGAAATGTCTTTTATAACAACATTCCATTATTCCAGTATTCCAGATAGTATTCGCTGCTCTGTTTAAATTTGACACAAATGTTTATTCAATCCCATTGGTCTTAAAGCGGTATATTACCATGCCGTTTGTTGATCTCGGGTCGTTGTTTGTTGCGCAGCATTCTGAGGGCCTTGATCAACTGGGGTCGTGTCTCTTTGGGTTTGATGACACTGTCCACCAGCATATTGGATGCCGCATGGTAGGGGTTTGAATATTTATAATCATATTCTTCAATTCGTTGCTGCCGGAGCGCATCGGGATTTTCGGCGGCCTGGATCTCTTTGCGAAAGATTAAATTTACGGCGGCCGTTGTATCGAGGACCACCAGTTGAGCGATTGGCCAGGCCAGCATGAGATCGACGCCCATGCCCACACAACACATGCCCATCACCGCGCCGCCGTACTCTTTACGTAATGCCAGTGTGATTTTTGGCACTGTAGCTTCGGAATAGGCAAAAAGCATTTTAGCGCCGTGACGGATAATGCCGGCGTGCTCCTGGGTGACACCGGGAAAATAACCGGGAACATCAACGAAATTGATCAACGGGATATTGAAGGCATCACAGAAGCGGATAAAGCGCGCGGCTTTGTCGGAGGCGTCGACATCCAGACACCCGGCTTTAAAGCGCGGTTGATTGGCAACGATGCCCACCGTGTGGCCGTCCATGCGGGCGAAACCGACGATAATATTGAGGGCATAGCGGCGCAGGACCTCAAAAAAACTGCCCTGATCCACCACGCGCTCGATGACCTGGTGCATGTCGTAGGATTTTTTAAAATCCGCCGGGACGATTTCTTTGAGTTTTTTGTCGATGCGTTCCGGATCATCTTCGGATTTAACTACCGGTGGGTTTTTAGTGTTATTGGAGGGCAGATAACCGAGCAGTTTTTTGATGACGGCAATGCATTCCTCATCACTGTCGGCCACAAAGTGGGCCGTACCGGTTATTTCGCTATGAACCTTGGCCCCGCCAAGTTCTTCCAGGCTGATGTCTTCACCGGTGACGGATTTGATGATCCCCGGACCGGTGATGACCATGTGGCTTCTGCCTTTGACCATGACGATAAAGTCCGTTAACGCCGGCGAGTAGACCGCCACGCCGGCGGAGGAGCCCATCATGCCGGTGATCTGGGGAATAAGACCCGAAGCAGCCGTATTGCGGTAAAACATGCCGGCAACCCCTTTGGATGCAAAAAAGCCTTCGTGCAGGCGGCCACCGCCGGAGTCGTTCAATGCCACCAGGGGTGCTTTGACCTTTATGGCTTCATCCATGATGCGGCAGATTTTTTGGCCGTGAATCGTACCCACCGATCCGCCCAGCACCGTGACATCCTGGGCATAGGCAAACACCAGTCGACCGTCGATGTTACCATAACCGGTCACCACACCATCGCCGGGCACCTTTTTTTCCTGCATACCGAAGTCCATGGATTGACTCTCAGCCAGTTTGTTAACCTCCACAAAGCTGCCCGGATCGAAAAGCAGATCCAGACGTTCTCTGGCTGTTAATTTGCCTCTTTCATGTTGACGGTCAACAGCCTTTTGGCCGCCGCCCATTTCAGCTTGTTGCTCAAGAGTTGCCAACCGTTCCAATTCACCCTGATGTGTTTTGGCTTTCGTCATGGCTATTTATCCTTTATGAATAATAGTGCTACCCTTTGAAGCAGCATCATTTTCGGATAGGCACGAATTAGTGACTTTAGAGGTTTCAAAGACTGACCAGGCCTAAAATAAGCGTTTCAAATTAGGAGAGGGTTAATTCACGCTTTTTCGATATGATATGCCTGCTTATGGTATAGCGGCTTGGATAACAACTGTATACGGTATACCGTTATAGCCCCACGATTGTCAACCATTCACAGTCACGTTTATTCGGTTTTTATTAACAATATTTTCGCGTTAAACAAGCGGCATGATTGCGTGTTTTTTCGGATTTGCATAAGCCTGCCGGGACGACTCTTTCCGAGTCCAACAGTGACCGGGGGAAAAGGACTTTTTTAAATTTGAGGGGATAGTGGTCGGGCCTTTAGATTATGTCAGTTCGATAAGAGAAGCGGGGTTCAGGTTAAGACATAAGCTTTGCGTTATTGATTAATTTTAGATCCCAAAATAATAGATCGAATTAGCACTCATAGCGCACCCTGTTAGAGCGCATCTTGTGATAGCGCGTTCTGGACCAATCGTCGAAACTTACACCAATTCCATGGGTGCTGCTCCAAATAATTTTACCTCCCAATTGAATATTTTTGCAGGAAAATGGGCTAAAGAAAGCGAGCGTTATGTTCTGACCGATAGGAAGAGGCTCTTCGATATCGACATAAGCGCCGGTCGAATTTATATCAAGAATTAAACCATTGTAGCTTTGCTCCTCAAGCGTACAGTTGACCGGTATCAAACAGAGCTTCCGGGGTGATGTGCGTTCGTCAACGATAGATTTAGCGAATTCCAATAACAATAACTGTTCTCTTTCTTCCATATTTAAAATAAGCGCTAACAAACGTGAAAAGGTCGTGTTGTATCGCATGAATTTTGGTTGGCCAGTAAGCGCGTCTGAAACATTCATAATTGACACTTTCTTGAAAGGATTATGTTGGGGGTTTCTTTTCGTATAAACTCGTTTAAACAAAAAATCAATTATTTCCTTCAAGTACGGGTCAATTTTAATCAGATTAAAATTATGTTGTTCAATTGTTTGAAATTGATCATCACGAAAAGAAAATGATATAGAATACAGTTGATAACGAGCCGGCATTTAACTATATATGCAAGGAATCCATAAACTTTTTGTTGGATTTTGGAGGTTGTCTGTGACTAAAAAGCTTTTGCTGATAGAGCAGAACAATAAAATCTGTACGCTGACCCTGAACCGACCCGAAAAGAAAAATTCCCTCTCGCTGGGCCTGATCGAACTGCTCGGGTCCACCCTCAAGGGTCTGGGCAGGGATGATGGCGTGCGGGTGGTCATTTTGCGCGGGGCAGGGGATAAGGCTTTTTGCTCGGGTTTTGATATTGGTTCGCTACCCACCCAATCCAGGGAAAACAATGATCATAGATTAAAATCGTTGGATCAGGTTGAACGTCTATTTCAACATCTGATAAACTTTCCATACCCGTTGATTGCTATGCTGAACGGTTTCGCATTTGGATTAGGTTGCGAGCTATCCATGTGCTGCGACATTCGCATTGGCGCTGAAGATGTTCGCATGGGTATGCCACCCGCCAAACTGGGTATGGTTTATCCCTGGAAGGGTATACAGCGGTTTATTCAACGCATCGGGCTGCAAAGCACCAGGGAAATGTTTTTTAGCGGCCGTGCCTATAGCGGCGCGCGAATCCAAATGCTCGGGCTGGTCGATTACCTGGTTCCCCGGGCCGATTTGCAAAAATTCACCACCGAAATGGCGCTGGAAATTGCGGAAAATGCACCGCTGGCTTTAAAAGGCATCAAAAGAGTCATTAATTTGTTGATGCAAGCCAATCAACTGGATAAAAAATCCTCCAAAGAAGCTGAAACGATTTTCAGGGCGGCCCTATCAAGCGAAGACATGCGAGAAGGTCAGGCAGCCTTTTTAGAGAACCGCAAACCGCGCTTCAAGGGCAAATAATGTTTACAAGAATACTCACGCAAACCCGCCCGCCTCGCCTGCTCGCATGGCGGGCGTGGGACGCAAAGATTTTTAAAATAGCTTAAAAGTAAAATGTAACCGATTGTCGTTTCTCGGTTCTTAAATCAAAAACTAAAATTCGGTTGGCCGGTTTTGCCCGTTGAGCCCGTTAAAAAGGAAAAGATCTGATTTTTAACCGGCAAACGGGACAACCGGTAACGGGCACAACCAAAACATTCAACATCCTGTTTGAGCGCTTGTCGAGGTTGCCGCAGCTACACGGCAGATGGCGTTCCGCCATAGTGTATTATGCGGGACGGCATCTAACACAGTAGATGCGGTAAGATCGGCAAGCCCCGTGGGGTTTCAAATTTTAAAATCTAAAATTGATTGAATTCCTTTTAATGACATAAATTTTTTTAAAATTTGAAACGATTAATCAGGAAAAGGAGGTGGCTATGGAAACATTTAAATACAAAGCAGAAGATCTATTTGAGTGGGTGACCAAAGAGGGCCAAGAATTTTTGCTGCTGGACGTACGCGTCAATGAGCAGTTTGACCGCTTTAAGGTTGAAGGTCCTTTTCTGGGCGAAATGGTCAATGTGCCCTACGTCGAATTTGTCGAGCACGAAGAAGAAAGCGTTGCCCGGGTGCCCCGGGCGCAAAAAGTCCGCATTGTCTGTGCCAAGGAAGGATCCGCCAAATATGTTGGTGAAATCCTGCTCAATCACGGTTTCAAAGATGTGGGCTATCTGGAAGGCGGCATCAAAAACTGGGGCAATATGCTGGCGCCCAAGCTGGTGGCAGCTGATGACGGGTATCAACTTTATCAATTCATCCGACCGGGCAAGGCATCCTGCAGTTACGGACTCATTTCCGGCGATGAAATGGTTTTGTTCGACCCCACGCGGAACATCGACTTTTATAACAGCTTTGCCGGACAGCACGGCGCTAAGATCACCCGGACTTTTGAAACCCATTTGCAGGCCGATTACATATCCGGCAGCAAACAAATCGCATCTGAAAGTGGCGCCACTGTTTTCGGGCATGAAAACGATTTTAAAGGTGCGGCTTTTCCATATGAAAAGATCGCAGATGAGGCGCTTTACCCATTTTCCAAGGGGGGGCCTGAAGTCAAAGCGCTGCATATGCCCGGCCACACACCGGGCAGCACCTCATACCTGATTGACAATAAATACCTTGTTTCCGGCGACACGGTTTTCATCTTATCCATCGGGCGGCCCGATCTGGGCGGTAAGGCTGAGGAATGGTCCAAACTGTTATACGATACCCTTCAATCTAAAATCGCAAACCTGGATGATGAAATTGTTATTTTACCCGGTCATTATATGGACTGGGGTGAAGCCAATCCCTCTCAAATATTTTCAGATACTCTGGGAAATATTAAAACCCGCAATGCCGACATTTACGGCATCTCCAATGAAGATGCATTCATTGGCTTTATTGAAAACAATATGCGAACGCAGCCGGAGGTTTATGCTGAGATCCGAAAGGTCAACGCCGGTTTGCTGGACGTCGACGCCGAAAAACAGGAAATAATGGATCTGGGCAAAAATGAATGTGCCGCCAGTGCCCAGAAAGCCTTGTGAAAACAGCGATGATCTAACTTGCGAACCATTACTGAATTGTCCTCAGAGGAGGGTTTTTTAAACCGATATGCGGTTAAAAAGCACCTCCTCTTTTATTGGGTGATCAGGAAAAAAAGGCCCTCATGATAGATAAAGTATATTTTTAAAAAATATTGAATAACCTATTCATAAAATTACTAATACAATAATATTAGTTTTTATAATTGGATTGTAATGTCAGGCCAATTGATGGGATGCCGGGTTGAAAGAAGTCTAAAGTTAAATGCGATATTTCCGATATAATCAGTGGATCCGTTTTATCTGATTCTTGCATGAAGATTGCGTGTGAAGTTAACCCTTTGTATGGTGATCTTAATTCTCGGTGAAGGAATCGGTGCATATGAAAGTATCGGAAAACGAATTACAAAAATACAATGTCGTCATACCTAAATTGTTTCAGCTGGTTTTAAATTTGTCGGAGGAAAAGCAAAACGTCCTGCTGAAGTATGCCGAAGATCTACTATCGGTCGAAAGACGCGCTTATATTCGCAAATCATGTGCGATCACCGTTAGCTATGCCACCTATGATCGCTACTATACGGATACCATAAAAAATATCAGCCAGCGAGGCGTCTTTATTGCGTCTAAACGTCCGTTGTTTGTAGGCGAAGAGATCTCCATGTCGTTTTCAATGATTGGATTTGACAAGCCTGTTAAGGTCAAAGGCGAAATTGTGCAGGTTAATCGAAGCGGAATTGGTGTCGAATTCAAAGACATGAGCCCCTATGTCGAGGAGATGCTGGCCACCCTGATTGAACGCATGGAAGAGGATCCCGCTCCATAAAGGGCATATCTTCGACTATTTATTTAATACTGCAATCAATTCATTTCAGTAATCATGACCTTTAAGCGCATAGGTCATAAAACAGACCTGAAACGGTAAGTGTTTGAATTCTTTTATTTCACCTTCGACAAACCCGATTTTTTGATACCACTGCTTTAAATCTGTTTGCCGTGCGATAATACCAATGCTGATTGTTTTCAATCCGAACTGCCGGGCGGTTTCAAAGACATGTTCCACCAGTTGATGCCCATAGCCGTTGTTGCGTGCATGGGGTAAAACGGCCAGGCGTTCCAGATAACATAGATCGGCGTTGGCGCTTTCGATGGCTACAGATCCCAACGGACTGCCCTTTAGCTCCAAAATGAAATACCGCACGTCCCCGGGCCAGGTCTGTTTCAATCCACTCATCCGTGCAGTTTGAGGGGTGTTTGGGGCAGTTTGCCTGCGTGAGCTGGAACCGGTCGGCAACGTTGCGATAGGCGGCTCGAATGAGATCCGCCAATACAAACACGTCGGTCGAGTTCGCCTCTCTGATATGAGCCCATTTATTCGTCATTGATTATAGCTAATCCCTTTGCGGGCACCAAGGGCGCAGTCTTGGAATCCAGCGCGGCACGTTTGCCTTGTATGATCGGTAAGCATCTGCGAATCTATTTTCCAGCGCTTTTTCCTCTACCAATGGAAAATAAATGGCGTTGCCAATAAAAAAAATACCCAGCCACAACACCAGGGGCCAGGATTGAAACATTAAGGCCTCGGCCATCAGCATCAGCAGCACTCCAATAATCATCGGATTTCTTACATGTCGGTAAGGACCCCGTATGACCAGTTTTTGGGGAGGTTCCCACGGAGCAGGGGTCCCATCGCCA
>CAZJHF010000137.1:0-9663 GCA_964545505.1 uncultured Desulfobacterales bacterium
CTGGTATTCTTTCTTTTCTATACCAGTTCCGGGCTCGTAGCCGGCGGCAAACTGATCGTTGACAATAAAAGGCTGCTGACAGCTGATGAAGACGAGATCCTGTCCTATTCACGGGAGATGGGGCGTCAGCTGTGGCAGAAATTGAAAATTGAATATTGAAAATTGAATATGGTAGATTGAATATTTGCGGATGTCGCTGCGCTCCGTCAAAAAATATTGAAGATTGAATAATGTATATTGAATATTTGTGGATGTCGCTGCGCTCTGTCTTTTTTTTATTTTAATTGATGCGCCGGAGGCGCACCGAAAATATTCAATATTCAATTTACAATATTCAATAGCATGTGGAGGTTTTGAACCAATGGATAAAACCGAAATGTTAAAAAGTATTGAATCGTTGTCAATGAAAAAAACCAGTGCAATGGTTGACAATGATTTTCTGTTGACCTGGGATAAATCTGAAGAAGAAATTGCCGCCACCCTGCAAACGGCTGAAATATTGCGCGCCCTGCGTCAGCACAATATATCCAGCCGCGTCTTTGAAACCGGGCTGGCCATTTCCATATTCAGAGACCAATCCACCCGGACCCGTTTTAGTTTTGCCAGTGCCTGCAACTTACTCGGGTTGGCCATCCAGGAGCTTGATGAGGAAAAATCCCAGGTTGCCCACGGCGAGACCATACGGGAAACAGCCAACATGATTTCGTTCCTAACGGAGGTCATCGGCATCCGTGACGACATTTATATCGGAGAAGGCCACAGCTATATGCGGGAAGTGGCGCGGGCGGTCAGCCAGGGTCACCAGGAGGGCGTGTTGCCCCGGCGACCCACACTGGTCAACCTGCAATGCGATATCGATCATCCCACCCAGACGATGTCCGATGCCCTTCATCTGATCCATTATTTCGGCGGTGTTGGAAATCTCAAGGGCAAGAAAATTGCCATGTCCTGGGCTTACTCGCCGTCCTACGGAAAACCGCTGTCGGTTCCCCAGGGCATTATCGGCCTGATGACCCGCTTCGGGATGGACGTTGTGCTGGCCCATCCCGAAGGATACGATCTGATGCCGGAGGTATTGGAAATTGCGCAACAAAACAGTAAACAATTCGGGGGGACCTTCAGCCAGGTGACGAGCATGGCCGACGCCTTCAAAGATGCCGACGTCGTTTATCCCAAAAGCTGGGCGCCTTTCAGCGTTATGGAAGAGCGCACCCGCTTGCTGCAGGAAGGTGATCGTAAAGGCCTGGAGGCGCTTGAAAAGCGCTGCCTGGAGATCAACAAAACCCATATCGATTGGGAATGCACTGAAAAGCTGATGAAAACCACCCGGCAGGGCCAGGCCTTGTACATGCACTGTTTGCCGGCTGACATCAGCGGCGTCAGCTGCGAGAGCGGTGAAGTGGAGGCTTCGGTCTTCGAACGTTACCGGGTGCCGCAGTACAACCAGGCCGGTTATAAACCGTTCATTATTGCAGCGATGATTTTTTTGAGTAAATTTGAGAAGCCGGCGGAGAAGTTAAGCGAGCTGGCTGATCAAGCCCAACCGAGGATATATTGAACATTGAAAATTGAATATTGGTTATTGAATATTTGCGGATGTCGCTTCGCTCCGTCCTATTCTTAATATGGTTTTTATAAATAGGTTCGCCGGAGTTGGACCTCAAATATTCAATCTTCAATTTACAATATTCAATCAAAAGGAGCGTTCATGAGCGACCGATTTACCTGTTGCCCGATCGACCGTCTGCTGCAATGGATTCTGCAAGAAGAAAAGCAGGGTCAAATTTTCGGGATTCACAAAGCGCTTTTCTTTGTTCCGCAACCTGACGATGTTTACAAAATACAGCGCTACGGTCAGACCCTGGAGACACCCATCGGGGTGGCCGCAGGCCCGCACACCCAGCTTTCTCAGAACATCATCAGCGCCTGGCTGACCGGTGCGCGCTATATGGAGCTCAAAACCATTCAGACGCTGGATGAGCTGGAAGTGACCAAGCCCTGCATCGACATGACCGATGAAGGCTATAATTGCGAATGGTCGCAGGAGCTCAAGCTGGAGCAGTCTTTTAACGAATATCTGAACGCCTGGATTGTCCTGCATATTCTCAAGGATAAATTCGGCTGGGGCGAACCTGGCTCAGCTGGATTTATGTTTAATATGAGCGTCGGCTATAATCTGGAAGGTATCCTCAATTCCAATGTTCAACGCTTTCTGGATAAGATGGCGGACTGCGGTGCTGAAAAGCGCGCCAAGATCGATCGACTGGCCAGATTTTATCCCCGGGTGCGAGATTTAAATATGCCTGACAGGCTGACGGATAATATCACCATTTCCACCATGCACGGCTGCCCGCCGGACGAGATCGAGAAGATCGGCCGCTATTTTGTCGAAGAACGCCAGTTGCACACCACCATCAAGTTGAACCCGACACTGCTGGGGCCCCAAAAGCTGCGACATATCTTAAACGACCAATTGGGATTTGAAGTGGAAGTGCCGGACCTGGCTTTTGAGCACGATTTGAAATATGAGGCCGGAGTGGCCTTGATCAAGTCGTTGCGGGCCGGCGCCGAAAAAGTAGGCGTTGAATTTAATCTGAAACTGACCAATACGCTGGAAACAACCAATGATCATCAGAACCTGCCGGAGAACGAGCAAATGGTTTACATGAGCGGCCGCGCCCTGCACCCGATCAGTATCCATCTGGCCGAGCGCCTGCAGGAGGAATTTAACGGTCAGCTGGATATCAGCTTTTCAGCCGGCACCGATTGCTTCAATGTGGCCGATACTCTGGCCGGTGGTTTGCGGCCGGTCACTGTTTGTTCAGACATATTGAAGCCTGGCGGTTACGGACGCCTGAGCCAGTATCTTGAGGAAATTTCAACCCGTTTTGCAGAAGCCGGCGCCGACTCCATCGATTCGTATATTGAAACCCGGGCGCAAGCCGGTAGTCTACGGCAGGCGGCTTTGCAAAATCTGAAAACATACGCTGCGGCTGTGGTTGCCGATCGGACCTATCGAAAATCGAATTTCCCTTATGACAATATCAAGACCCCGCGGGAGCTGACCGCCTTTGACTGTGTCCAGGCACCGTGTGTGGCCACCTGCCCGGCCAGTCAGGATATTCCCGGCTACATGTATCACGCGGCGATGGGCAACTACCAGAAGGCCCTGGATGTTATTCTGGAAACCAACCCCTTTCCCAACATGCAGGGAATGGTGTGTGATCATCTGTGCCAGTACAAATGCACCCGCATGAATTATGACCGCTCTTTGTTGATCCGGGAGATCAAACGATTTGTGGCCCAGCAGCAGGATCGCATCGTTCCCCGTCAACCGGCCGCACCCAATGGGCTTAAAGTGGCCATTATCGGCGCCGGTCCATCCGGATTGGCCTGCAGCTATTTTCTGGCTTTAGACGGATTTGAAGTCGATATTTACGAAACCAAGGATAAGCCCGGTGGGATGGCAGCCGACGGTATCCCCGGCTTTCGCCTGGATGACGCCAGCCTGAAAAAAGATATCGAGGGTATTGTTGCCCTGGGGGTCAACATTCATTATGGATCGGCCATCAATTCGAAACGCTTTGAGCAGCTCAGAAACACCTATCAATACGTGTATATTGCGGTGGGTGCACAAAGCGGGCTGAATCTGGGCATTCCCGGAGAAGATGCACCGGGGGTATTTGATCAGATTAGCTTTTTAAAAGCCGTCAACCGTAAACGGGCGCCGGAGCTGGGCAAGAGTGTGGTCGTGATCGGCGGCGGGAATTCGGCCATGGATGCGGCGCGCACCGCCAATCGGCTGGTAGGACCGGACGGCCGGGTCAGTGTTGTTTACCGGCGCACCCGCGAAGAAATGCCGGCGGATCTGGAAGAGATTGAAGCCACTCTGGCTGAAGGCATCGAGTTGATTGAACTGACGGCGCCGGAATGCCTTCTGGTGGAAGATGGGCGTGTGAAAACCAACGTCTGCTTCAAAATGGAGCTGGGTGAGACCGATACCAGCGGGCGGCCGCGGCCGATTAAAATCGAGGGGACTGAATTTGAAATCCAGGCCGACAGCGTAATTTCCGCCATCGGCCAGCGGGTTGAACTGGATTTTTTCCCGGAAGATGAATTGCAGCCCGATCCCGACACGCTTGAAACCCAGCTGCCCAATGTCTTTGCCGGCGGCGATGCCGTGCGCGGGGCCTCCACCCTGATCAGGGCCATCGGCGACGGCAAGCGCGTGGCTGAAACCATCAGACGAAAAGCCGCTGTCGAGTTTGATATGTCGACCGGGAGCAGTAATGGCCGATTCGATCTGGAACGCCTGCAAGTTGTCCAGGCCCGGCGTGTGTTCGGCCCGCAGGTGCCGGAGCCCGCTGCCGATCGGCGGCATGATTTTGGTCTGGTCATCCAAACACTGGATGAAGCATCCGCGCAGCAGGAAGCCCGGCGCTGTTTGCAATGTGACCTGCTGTGCAATATCTGCACAACGGTTTGCCCCAATCGGGCTAATGTCGCCTACGCGTTAGATCCGATCGAGTATAACGTAAAACAAGTCGTGCGTTCCGGCAAAGATGTCCACATCGAGGATTTAGAAACGGCACGTATTAACCAGCAGTTTCAGATCATCAACATCGGCGATTTCTGTAACGAGTGCGGCAACTGCACCACTTTTTGCCCGACCGGCGGCGCGCCGTATCAGGTAAAACCCAAGTTCTATTTGAGCCCGGATAGCTTTGAAACCGAAAAAAACGGCTATATGTTTGACAAGGGTTTTTTGAAAGCCAGAGTCGATGGGCGACCGGAAAGCTTAACTTCTCAGGCGGGTCATCTGATTTATGAAACCCCGGACATCCGTGCGCAGCTGAATTCAGAAACGTTTGCGGTTGAAGAAGCAATGTTGCTGTCTGAGGTGGACGGCCCGATTGATCTACACCATGCGGCTCAGATGGCCGTTTTATACACAGCCCTGAAAGATTTACCGATATTTGCATTAAAGAAATATTAAGGAATGGATTCTAATTTAGTGAAAACTTATTCCGACAGGATTTACAAGATTATTTTATGTTCATCACTTTCCAGAAGAAAGTGATGAAAGAAAAAAAATAATCCGGTTTATCCTGTAAATCCTGTCAGAAAAAATATATTGAAAAGATAGAATCCAATCCGGTTAAAGGCTTTTCGAACAGACAACGGCAAACCATGAATTCTATTCTATTAAAAAACTGTTTTTACATTTTTGTTTGTGCCGATCAAAAAGCCCGGCGCGGTGACGACATCTTGATCCGGGACAACCGCATTGCCAAAATTGGCGCTGAGATTTCAGAGGCGGCCGATCGGGTGATTGATTGTTCGACCTGTGTGGTTATACCGGGCTTTGTGAATACGCATCACCACTTTTACCAAACCCTGACGCGCAATCTGCCGGCGGTTCAGAATGCCGAGCTCTTTGACTGGCTGGTCTACCTGTATGAAATCTGGCAATATCTGGACGAAGAAGCCGTGTATTATGCTTCCCTGTTGGCCATGGGGGAGTTGCTAAAGACCGGATGCACGTGCTCGACCGATCACCATTATGTATACCCACAAAATGTCAGCGGGGATTTGATTGGCATTCAATTTAAAGCCGCCGCGAACCTGGGCATGCGGCTTTCACCCACCCGGGGCTCCATGTCCCTGAGCAAAAAAGACGGGGGGCTGCCGCCTGACAGTGTCGTGCAGACCGAAGACCAGATTCTTGAAGACAGCCAGCGTGTCATCCAGCAATACCACGACGATAGTGAGCTGGCTATGCGCAAAATCATCCTGGCGCCCTGCAGCCCGTTTTCGGTTACCGAAGCGCTGATGAACGAGACGGTCAACCTGGGGCGCCAATACAAAGTTCGCCTGCATACGCATCTGGCGGAAACCCGCGACGAAAACGATTTCTGTCTTGAAACTTATGGGTGCAAACCATTGCAATTGATGGAGCGTTGCGGGTTTATTGGCAAAGACGTATCATATGCACATGGCATCCATTTTAACGACCAGGAGCTGCAACGACTGGCGGACACCGGCACCCACATAGCGCATTGCCCGACCTCCAACATGCGATTGGGATCCGGGATTTGCCGGGTCAAAGAGATGCTGCCGCTCGGCATCAACGTGGGGCTGGCGGTGGATGGCAGCGCCTCCAATGATTCATCCGACATGCTCGGCGAGTTGCGCAATGCACTGCTGCTGCAGCGGGTTCATTACGGGGCCGCAGCCCTGACTACCCTGGATGTGATGAAGATGGGTACCGAAAATGGTGCCCGCCTGCTGGGTTTTGAAAAGGTCGGTAAAATCAAGGAAAGCTGGGCTGCGGATCTGGCCATTTTTAACGTTGCGAAGCTGGAATACAGCGGGTCGTTAGCCGATCCCCTGGCCGCCATTATATTTTCCGGTTACAATCATGGCGCCGAATATACCATTGTGAATGGCCAAATTGCTTTGGAGCAGGGCCGTTTGACCGGATTTGACGAAACCGAAATAATGAACAAATGCAACGCGATCTCAGCGAAAATGCTTAACGCTTAGGTGATGAACAGATATTTTTTGCCACGAAGACCCAAAGTCACCAAGAAAGAATTTTATTTGCCACGAAGACCCAAAGCCACCAAGGCACAAAGAAGGAGTTAAAATAACTTTTCTTTTTATTCACTTTTCATGCCCTTAGTGCCCTTTGTGACTTTGTGGTTTAAATAAGTGTTTAAAAGATTTTTATTTGCCACGAAGACCCAAAGGCACCAAGAAACAATTTTATTTGCCACGAAGACCCAAAGACGCGGAGAAAGCTTAAATTAAATATTTTTCGTGTCCTTTGTGAACTTTGTGCCTTTGCGTGAGGCTTTGTTTCCCGGTTTAGCCGGGTCAGGAGATGCCATGCCAAATTCGAATAACACCGTCGATCCCGCCCTTGAGATTGTTTACGGGCTGAATGACAAACCGCCACTGGGTGAAACCCTGTTTGCGGCCCTGCAGCATCTGCTGGCCATCATTGTCGGCATTATGACGCCGCCGCTGATCATCGCTAACGTGCTGGGATTCTCCCCGGAAATGAAGGCCTATCTGATCAGCATGGCGCTTTTTGTGTCCGGCATTGCAACTTTTATTCAGGTTAAGAGAATCGGACCGGTTGGATCGGGGCTGCTGAGCATTCAGGGGACCAGCTTTGCCTTTTTGGGTGCCATTATTTCTATTGGGCTTACGGCCAAAAAGTCCGGCGCCACCCAGGAAGAGATCCTGTGCATGATTTTAGGCGTTTGTTTTGTGGGGTCATTTATCGAGATGATCTTTAGCCGGTTTGTTCCCATGTTGCGAAAAATTATCACCCCGCTGGTCAGCGGCATTGTTGTTACCCTGATCGGCCTCTCGTTGCTTAAAGTCGGCATCACCGATTTCGGCGGCGGCAAATGGCTGCTGGACAATAAGCCTGAATTATTTGCCAGCGGGACGAATATTTTCCTGGGCGCCCTGGTGCTGGGTACCATTATTTTTTTAAACCGCAGTCAGAACAAATTTGTTCGCATGAGCGCGATTGTTGTCGGCCTGGTGCTGGGCTATGCTGTGGCCGTAGCGCTGGGGAAGGTTAATTTCGCAAGGCTGGGCGGTATGAGCTGGCTGGCCGTGCCCCATCCGTTTAAATACGGATTTTTCGATTTTTCATGGACTGCCTTCATCCCGATTGCGCTGCTATACCTGATTACAACTGTTGAATCCATGGGTGACTTAACCGCCACCTCGATGGTTTCCAAACAGCCCATTAGCGGGGATCGGTATTTTAAAACCATATCCGGCGGGATCCTGGGCGATGGGGTCAACTCGGCCCTGGCGGCTTTTTTTAACTCTTTTCCAAACACCACCTTCAGTCAGAACAACGGTGTTATTCAGCTTACCGGCGTTGCCAGCCGCAAGGTCGGTTTTTTTATCGCTCTTTTACTGGTTATTGTCGGCATGTTTCCGGTGGTGGGCGGTATATTCAGCATTATCCCCAATTCCGTGCTGGGCGGTGCAACCATTATTATGTTCGGCACGGTTGCAGCGGCCGGTATTAAAATTATTGCTTCCAGTGTCATCAACCGCCGCGGCATGCTGATTATGGCCATATCACTGGGTCTGGGTCTGGGGGTTGTTTTTGTTCCCCAGATATTGGGCAAATTCCCGGATATGATCCAAAAAATATTTGGCTCGGCGATCACCACCGGCGGCCTGACCGCTATTTTTTTAAATATCATACTGCCGCGCGGTGGCGTGATGGATGAGCGCGTAAAAGAAGAACCCGAACCCGCAAGTGTGTAAGAAAAATAAATTGAATATTGTCGATTGAATATTCAATAATCAATAAGGAGCTATGTCAAATGGCGATAGGCAAATCCGTCAAACGGGTCGACGCGGTGGCTAAAGTTACCGGCCGGGCGCGCTATACCGATGATTTTTATATGCCCGGAATGCTCGTGGCCAAATATCTGCGCAGCACCATCGCCCATGGCCGCGTGAAAAAGATTGATACCCGCAAAGCCAGGCAATACCCTGGCGTTGAAGCGGTTTTTACCTATGAAGATGTACCCAAAACCAACTTTGCCACCGCCGGCCATCCCTACTCACTGGATCCGGATCATAAGGATGTGGCAGACCGCCTGCTGCTTACCCGGCATGTCCGCTACTGGGGTGATGAAATTGCCATTGTGGTGGCCGAAAACAATATCATTTTGCAGGAGGCTTTGCGGCTAATCGAGGTGGAATACGAAATTTACGAGCCGCTGGTAAGCCCGCGAGCTTCTCTGGCAAAAGGCGCACGTGAAATTCATGCCGGCTCGAGCAATGTCATCGGTGAGTCTCAATATACAGTCGGGGGAAAAATCGATGATGCCCTTGCCAGCGCCGAGATTACGCTCGAAAACGAATACCGCACCCAGATGTGCCAGCACTGTCATATCGAAAACCATATTGCCTATGCCTATATGGATGATCTGGAGCATATCGTCGTAGTATCATCGACGCAGATTCCCCACATCGCCAGAAGAATCGTCGGCGAGGCGCTGGACGTGCCGTGGGGTCGTATCCGAGTCGTCAAACCCTATATCGGTGGCGGATTTGGTGCCAAACAAGATGTCATCCTCGAACCCATGGTGGCTTTTTTAACACTGAAATTGGGCGGACGACCGATCAAGATCGATCTGTCCCGGGAAGAGTGTATGATCGGAACCCGCACCCGCCATCCGTTTGATGTCAAGATGCGGACCGGGGTCAATACAGACGGGACCCTGGTGGCGCTGGATATGGACGCTGTGGCCAATACCGGTGCCTATGCATCTCACGGGCACTCGGTGGCCGGTGCCGCCGGCGCCAAATCCCGCTCACTTTACCCCCGGGCGGCCATACATTACCACGCCCGGACCGTTTACACGAATACCCCGGCAGCCGGCGCCATGCGGGGCTATGGGGCGCCGCAGGTGATATTTGCAGTGGAGTGCATCATTGAAGAGGCCGCCCGCAAAGTCGGTATGGATCCGGTGGCGTTTCGGATCAAAAATGTGGCCCGCCAGGGCGATACGGATCCACTCAGCGGTGAGCGTTTTGAAAGCTGCGGTCTGATCGAATGCCTGCAACAGGGCAAAGACCTGATTGGCTGGGATGAAAAGCGTGCGGCCTGGC
>CAZJHF010000138.1:0-9659 GCA_964545505.1 uncultured Desulfobacterales bacterium
TGAAAGAGTTGCTGGAGGCCGGTGTTCACTTTGGCCACCAGACCAAACGCTGGAACCCCAAAATGAAGCCCTATATATTCGGGGCCAGAAACGGCATTTACATTATCGATCTTCAGAAAACGGTTTCGATGTTTAAAACCGCCTTTAATTTCATCCAGGCAACCGTCGCTGAGGGCAAATCAGTCCTTTTTGTCGGCACCAAAAAGCAGGCCCGCGAATCCATTTATGAGGAGGCCAATCGCGGTGAAATGTTTTACGTCCACAATCGCTGGCTGGGCGGCATGCTGACGAATTTTCAAACCATTCGACAGAGCATCAATCGCTTGAATTATTTGAACGAAATCCAGAATGATGGCGCCATCAACCTGTTTCCGAAAAAGGAACGTTTAAAACTGGCCAAAGAGCGGGTCAAGCTCGATAGTAACCTGGGCGGGATTCGAACCATGAATGATTTGCCCGGCGCCATTTTTGTGGTCGACCCTAAAAATGAAATGATTGCGGTGCGGGAAGGCCGCCGTCTGAATATTCCCATTGTCGCGATCGTGGACACCAATTGCGATCCCGATGAGATTGATTACATTATCCCGGGTAACGATGACGCCATTCGCGCGATTCGTTTGATAACCTCCAGAGTCGCCGATGCCTGCATCGCGGGCAAAGCGGCATTTGAAGAAAAAATGCAGGCCGCAGCCGATAAGGATGGCGAGGAAGAATCTGAAATTGCAGCTGCCAGCGCGGAACTGAAGCCGGGTGAGCGCAAAGTCATATCCGATGGTACCAAAGGACCCGTGGTCGAAATCATCCGCAAGTCCGAGACCGATGAACCAGCTGAAACGGAGACGCATGAGCCGGCCGTAGAAGAAGATGCAGAAAAAAAGAAACCCGTTGAACGAACGGATAGCGAAGCAGCAGGAGAGTAAAAATGGCCAAAATCAGTGCGGGTATGGTAAAAGAGCTGCGGGAAAAAACCGGAGCGGGGATGATGGATTGTAAAAACGCCCTGTCGGAAGTTAATGGTGACATTGAAAAAGCGGTCGAATTTTTGCGTAAAAAGGGTCTGGCCACAGCCCAAAAAAGAGCGGGTCGGGCACTCAACGAAGGCATTGTTCAATCCTACATCCATATGACCGGAAAGCTGGGCGTTTTGGTCGAAGTCAATTGTGAGACCGACTTTGTGGCCAAAAATGAGGATTTTCAGGAATTTGCCAAAAATATTGCCATGCACATCGCTGCCAGTAATCCACTGGGCATCACGCCTGAAGATGTGCCTGAAGACCTCATTGAAAAAGAAAAAGAAATCTATCGTGCCCAGGCCCTTGAGATGGGAAAGCCGGAAAATGTGATTGATAAAATCGTTGAGGGAAAACTCAAAAAATTCTATGAGGAGAGCTGTTTGCTGAATCAGCCCTATGTGCGCGATACCGATGTATCCGTTGCTGATCTGCTCGCTGAATTAATTGCCAAAATTGGTGAAAACATTTCGATTAAACGGTTTGTTCGGTATCAGATTGGAGAATAGACCATCGTGAACCAACCATTATACAGGCGCATCACCCTTAAGTTGAGTGGCGAGGCGCTGATGGGGGATGAAGAGTTCGGTATCAGCCCGGATATGTTGAAGTATGTGGCCGAGGAGATTAAATCCATCGTGGAGTTGGGGGTGCAAATCGGCGTAATTGTTGGAGGCGGCAATTTTTTCAGGGGCGTTGCGGCAACTTCATACGGCATGGAGCGCGCTTCTGCCGATCATATGGGAATGCTGGCTACGGTGATCAACAGCTTGGCACTGCAGGACGCCCTCGAGAAAAACGGTCTTGAAACCCGTGTTCAAACAGCCATCTCCATGCACGAAGTTGCCGAGCCGTATATTCTTCGCCGGGCGATTCGGCATCTGGAAAGAGGGCGTGTGGTTATCTTTGGCGCCGGAACCGGCAATCCTTATTTTACGACCGACACCGCTGCCGTGCTGCGGGCCCAGGAGATACATGCCGAAATCCTGCTCAAAGCCACCAAAGTCGATGGGCTGTATGACTCGGATCCGGTTAAAAATAAAAGCGCCCGGATTATAAAAAAAACCAGCTACATGAAAGTTCTCGAAAAACAACTCAGAGTAATGGATATGACGGCAATCTCACTTGCCATGGATAACCAGCTGCCGCTGGCCGTATTTAAGCTTAAAACCAAGGGCAATATCAAAGCGGTGGTTTGCGGCGCGGATATCGGCACGCGCATTTCTTAAAACCTTCCGGTAGCATCATCCGCCGGCCTTCTGGCACAATTGGGTTGATGTGGCCTGTACATTCTTGATATAATACCTGTATCTTGCATGAAAATTAATGAGAAGTTGAGTTTACCCTTAATGACAGATCGTTACCAAAATTATAGAAGTGAAACAAAATACCAATTGAGTATAATGGATGATAATCATTTTAGCTCATTAATTTTCACCCCGCGGGCGAGCCGGAGGCTTCCATCTGCTGCGTTATTAAGGGCGAAGCATAGTTGACCATCGCTTCGCCCTGAAATGCCTTGCATATGAAAGCCTCCGACCCGTGCAAAATTCAGGTAATAACTTATTTAATGGCAACGACCCTTTACAATCGCCCTTCGGGCATAATCGAGGAATCGTCATGATTGATGATATCTATCAAGAAACTACAGATAGTATGAACAAGTCGGTTGAAGCGCTCGGCAGGGAGCTGAACCGTGTCCGCACAGGGCGCGCCTCTTTATCCATACTTGACGGTATTAAAGTCGATTATTACGGTACCCTGACCCCCCTCAATCAAATGGCCACGCTGGCCGTACCGGAAAGCCGCCTGATTACGATCCAACCGTGGGATGTATCGGTGATCAAAGATATTGAAAAGGCGCTTTTAAAGTCTGACCTGGGGCTTACACCGGCCAATGATGGCAAGCTCATCCGCATCTCCATACCGCCCCTCACCGAAGAACGCCGCAAGGAGCTGGTTAAGGTGGTTCATAAAATGGCAGAGGACTATAAGGTTTCAGTTCGCAACGTCCGGCGCGACGCCAATGAACTGCTCAAAAGCCTGAAAAAAGATGGTGATATATCTGAGGATGAGGCCTTCAAGTCCCAGGAAAAAATTCAAAAAATAACCGACGAACATATCAAGCGCATCGACGAATGTAGTCAAGAAAAAGAGAAAGAAATCCTTGAATTCTAGTCCCACCTCAGACAGCTCCGAAGATCTTGATAAACAGCAGCTGCCCGCCCATGTCGCCATCATCATGGATGGCAATGGAAGATGGGCAAAAAAGCACCTGTTATCGCGCATTAAAGGGCATGAAAAGGGGGCAAAAGCGGTTCGAACAGTGGTGCGTGCCTGCCGGGAATTGGGTATCGCCTATCTGACGCTTTACGCCTTTTCAACTGAAAACTGGCAGCGACCTCAAAAAGAGGTCAATGCCCTCATGACTCTCCTGATCAAATTCCTGAAATCCGAACAGAAAGAACTTGCTGAAAATGACATCCGCCTGGCGGTCATCGGGCAAATGGAGCAGCTGCCGGCCAATGTGCAACGGGCGCTGCATAAAACCATGGATTTAACGCGCCGCAATTCCGCTCTACAGCTGAATTTGGCTTTGAGTTATGGCAGTCGGGCGGAAATTGTCCACATGGCGCAGCAGATTGCCCGCAAAGCAAAAAACGCCGAACTGGAACCCGAAGCGATTAGCGCTCAAACCATAGCCGATCATCTGTATACGAAAGACATACCGGATCCGGATTTGTTGATTCGAACGAGCGGAGAGATGCGCATCAGCAATTTTTTGCTCTGGCAGATTGCCTACGCTGAAATCTATGTGACCCCGACCTACTGGCCCGATTTCGGCAAAGAAGAGTTTGTCAAGATCTTGAAAGCCTATCAGAAGCGCGAGCGCCGTTTCGGTCGGCTCTAGTGGTATGGTTCACTTGAATATTACATAAGATGTGGCGTTTCTTAATTCAGTGGCGGTCATTAAACCTGAAACCTTAGGAAAAGATGCACCTAAAACGTTGGATCACAGGGCTGGTTGCTCTGCCCATTCTCATTTTTCTGGTATACGCTGGCGGGATTGCGTTCGCTTTGCTTGTCAGCGCCGCCGGCGTTGTGGCCCTGTGGGAATACAATCGCATTGTGCTGGATCCCGCGCTTGCCGGCGTTTCCGGCCTTATTGTCAGGTGGGGTTATGTGCCGGGCGTTGCCATCGTGTGGTCGGCGCACTGGATGGGAGTGGAGCTCGTTTTCAGCCTGGTGGCTTTGAATCTGGTAGTGATTGCGCTGATGTCGATGTTTCATTTTAAGGCGGATCCAGCTGTGTTAAGGGTGATTATCCACCAGCTTCAGGGCACCATTTACATACCGGTTTTGCTTTCTTTTTTGATTCTTATTCGGGCCGGCGATTCCGGCATGAGCTGGATCTTTTTGTTAATGGCCATTGTTTTTGCCGGCGATACCAGCGCCTATTACGTCGGGTCCTACTGGGGGCGGCATAAATTAAGCCCGGCGATTAGTCCTGGAAAAACCATTGAGGGATCAGCCGGCGGACTGGCTGCCAATCTGGCGGTGGGCGCCATCGGTAAAGCCCTATTTTTCCCTGCTTTGCCCTGGCCGGTGAGCATCTTGTTTTTCCTTGCGGTCGGCGCGGCCGGTCAGATCGGAGACCTGTTTGAGTCCGAGATGAAACGGTATTCGGGGATCAAGGATTCCAGTAACATATTGCCCGGTCACGGGGGTATTCTGGATCGTATTGACGCCCTTTTGTTCGCATCCCCGGTGGCATATGTTTTTATTCGGTTTATTTTATAATTAAGGATTTTTCACAAGCCGTAAACTTTTAATCTCAAAGCCATCTCAAATTAGTAGATCACATTTTTCGGTTGACCGGTTTAGCCGGTTAGCCAGTTGAGCCTGTTAAAAAGGAAAAGATCTGGTTTTATTTTTAACCGGCCAACGGGCAACGGGCTCAACCGGTATACGTTAGATGCGTTTCTGAGATCAACTCTTGGCAGACAATTGACAGAAAGACTAATGAAACACCTTTCCATACTGGGCTCCACGGGGTCCATTGGTCGCAATGCCCTGAAAATTGTTGAGATGTTTCCGCAGCACTTTACGATCAAGGTCCTGGCGGCCAAAACCAATACGGATCTGCTGGCCGCACAAATCAATCAGTTTGTCCCCGATTTAGCGGTCGTCTTTGACGCCGAAAGCGCGCAGCGCTTAAAGCAAACGCTTGAGGCCGGCACAAAAACAGAGGTCCTTTACGGAGATGAAGGCTACCGGGCCGCAGCCAGCTGCGAGGGAGTGGATATTGTCCTGACGGCGGTGGTTGGCGCCGCAGGATTGAAGCCGACTCTGGCAGCCATTGAAGCCGGCAAAACGATTGCGTTGGCCAACAAAGAAACCCTGGTAATGGCCGGTGAGATTGTTACCCGCAACGCAGCACACAAGGGCGTCCAGATCCTGCCGGTGGACAGCGAACACAGCGCAATTTTTCAGTGCCTTCGGGGACATCGTAAGGCTGACTTAGCCCAAATCTTGCTTACCGCCTCGGGCGGCCCGTTTTTGGACCTGCCGCTGGACCAATTTCAACATATCTCAACTGCCCAGGCCCTAAATCATCCCAATTGGGATATGGGGCCCAAGATTACCATTGATTCTGCCACCCTGATGAACAAAGGCCTGGAAGTTTTGGAAGCCAAGTCGCTTTTTAGCGTTTCGCAAGACCAGATTGAGGTGGTTATTCATCCCCAGAGTATCATTCATTCAATGGTGGCCTATCAGGATGGCGCCGTGATGGCCCAACTGGGTATACCGGATATGAAAGCGGCCATCGCCTATGCCTTATCGTATCCACAGCGATTGCCGTTAAATCAACCCTTGCCGGATTTTTCGGGGCAACAGCGCCTAACGTTTCAAAAACCGGATCTGGCTAAATTTCCCTGTCTGGCCCTGGCGTTTGAGGCATGCAGGGTGGGCAAAACCCTGCCGGCGGTTTTAAATGCGGCCAACGAAATTGCAGTCAACTCATTTTTAGATCGTAAAATTTCATTTACCGCAATTGCCAGGATTGTCGAAATGGCCATGGAAGCGCATTCTGTCCAAGCGAATCCGGCGCTTTCCGATATCCTTGCCGCCGACCAGGAGGCGCGCAGAAAGGCGGCAGATCTCGTTGAAAGTTTTCAGACTTAATGACTCAATTGGAATGCTGGAATGCTGGGTTGACAGACATCCTATCTAACCCAAAGCATTATTTTCTTAAGTTCTACCCGGTTTTTCATTATTTTATTCCAAGATTCCAATATTCCTGATGAATAGGATTCGGAAACGGTAAAAATTATATAATTTCAATATCTTGTAGAAATTCGAAGGCACGTAAACTATGGGCATAACCTTATTATCGTTTATCATTGTTCTGGGTGTTCTTATCTTCTTCCATGAATTCGGGCATTTTCTGATTGCCAGACTCTTTGGCGTCGGTGTCGAAAAATTTTCGCTGGGTTTTGGGCCCCGACTGATCGGAAAAAAAATTGGTCGAACCGACTATCGCATCTCGGCCATCCCCCTCGGCGGCTATGTCAAGATGGTTGGCGAAGAGCCGGATGCCGAAGTATCGCCGCAAGATCAATCCGTCTCCTTTACCCATAAACACGTCCTCAAACGCATGTGTATCGTCGCCGCCGGGCCAATTTTTAATATTCTGCTGGCGGTCATCATCTTTTTCGGTATTTTCTGGGTGTCAGGCGCGATGATATTAAAGCCGTCCGTGGGTGAGGTCAGAGAGGGTTCGCCGGCGCTTGCTGCCGGTTTAAAAGCGGGTGATCTGATTAGCGCCATTGATGGGGTAACCGTTTCAAACTGGGAGAATATGACTGAAATCATCGGCGCCAGCAACGGCAAAACCCTTGAGATTACAGTTCGGCGAGCGGATGCAGACAAGGTTTTTCGGGTCACCCCTGAATTGATTCCAGCCAAAAATCTATTCGGTGAGGATATTCAGCGCTATATTATTGGCATCAGCGCTTCAGGCGATGTCTACACGCGGGAATTGAATCTCTTTCAAGCGTTGACTGAAAGTCTGAAACAGACGTATACCATTGTCGAATTAATGGTGATCATCATTGGCAAACTGATCACCGGCGACATTTCTGCGGATACGATCGGCGGCCCGATCATGATTGCCAAAATGGCCGGGGATCAGGCCAAGGCCGGCATCAGTAATCTGATTTTTTTCATTGCCCTGATCAGTGTTAATCTGGCCATCATCAATCTGGTGCCCATCCCCATATTGGATGGCGGGCATTTGCTTTTCTTTTTAATTGAACTGATCAAGGGACGCCCGGTTAATTTGAAAGTGCGCGAAGTTGCCCAGCAAATTGGTTTGTTTATCATCCTGCTGCTGGTCATTCTGGTTTTCTATAATGACATCTTCAGATACAAGGATAATATTCTTCGATTTTTCAAAGGGATTTTTTAGGTCATTGCGACGATCGCACGTCATTTCATATACAGCGCACTAAACACTAAATACAAAACACAACATAACGGTTACATATGACTTTTTGCAAAATTTGAAGCCTCTGATAAACCGTTAACCATTTGCCACCAGGATTAAACACAGTTATGCCTGCCCGACTCGAAATTGCCTTGAAAAACCATTTGCTGGACGCCGAAGGCGAGGGGATTTGCCGCAAAGCCTCCGATTACTTTGGAATCAAGCTCGCGCGGGTGCGGTCTGTTCACATCCTTACCATCGATGCCGACTTAAACCCGCAGCAGCTCAAACAGATCCAAATCGAAATTTTCACCAATCCGGTTACCCAGGTCTCGTCCTTTGAACCGCTGACAATTCCATTTGACTGGACCATATGGGTGGGTTACCGGCCCGGAGTGCGCGATAATGCGGGCGCGACGGCCGTCGAAGCAATTGAAGATCTGCTGGGATTGACCTTTCCAGCCGAGGCCGCCATTTACACCTCCAGACGGTATTGCGTTCAAGGCAGCCATCTGGCTGAAGACGAGTTGAACAAAATTGCCGGTGAATTACTGGCCAACGATATTATTCAGCAATGGCAAATTATTCCCCAAGCCAAATGGGACCCTGAAAACGGCATCGGCATCATTATTCCCAGGGTGCAGCTGGATCATATTCCAACGGTCGCCACCGTTCCCATCGATAGCGATGAAACGTTGGCCCACATTAGTGTTGAGCGCAACCTGGCCTTAAATCCCAGCGATATTCCCACCATTCGGTCCTATTTTATGGATAAAAACGTGCAGGCAGATCGTGCCCGTGTTGGTCTTTCCGATCCGACCGACGTAGAACTGGAATACATTTCCCAGGCACGCAGCGACCACTGTAACCATAATACCTTTCAAGGTCTGTTTCATTACCGGGACCTGACAACCGGCCAGAGTGAACGAGTTGATAATCTTTTTAAGACCTGCATCGAGGCGCCCACCCTGGCGCTGAAAGAACAAAAGTCCTGGGTGGTGTCGGTATTATGGGACAATGCCGGCGCCGGTCGCTTCGATGAAGATCACTATTACGTCATCACCGGTGAAACGCATAATTCGCCATCCAACATGGAGGCCTACGGTGGTGCCATCACCGGAATCGTCGGCGTTTACCGCGACCCGCTAGGTACCGGCAAAGGATCGCGACTGGTGATGGGAAGTTACGGGTATTGTGTCGGACCGCGAGACTACCAGGGTGATTTGAAGCCGCACTTGCATCCGCGGCGCTTGCTGGACGGTGTCATCGAAGGTGTGCGTGACGGCGGCAACAAAAGTGGGATCCCGACCACCTTCGGTCAGGTGATTTTTGATGCGGGCTATTTGGGCAAATGTCTGGTATTTGTGACCGCGGTCGGTCTCATGCCCGCTCGCATCAGCGGCAATCCCGCCGAACAGAAACGGACATCCCCCGGTGAATGTGTCATCATGTGCGGCGGGCGAGTGGGCAAAGACGGCATTCACGGCGTGACGGCCGCCTCGGAAACCTTTTCGGAAAACACGCCGGCCGGACATGTGCAAATCGGTGACCCCTATACCCAAAAAAAGATGCATGATTTTCTGCTGGAAGCCCGCGATAGCGGACTCATTCAGTTTATCACCGACAACGGCGGCGGGGGGTTGTCCTCTTCGATCGGTGAATCGGCGCGTTATGCGAACGGCTGTGAAATCGCGCTTGAAAAAGTGCCGCTTAAATATGAAGGCCTTGATCAGTGGGAGATCTGGGTTTCCGAATCCCAGGAGCGCATGACCGTGTCCATTCGACCTGAGGACCTGGATGAATTCATGCGGCTTTCCGAAAAACACGCGGTTGAGAGCACGGTGATTGGCCGCTATACAGATTCCGGAAAACTGCATATTTCATACGACGGCAAAACCTGTGCCCATATTGACCTGGATTTGCTCAAACACGGTTTTCCCCAGTGGGAATTTGAGGCTGATTGGATTTCCCCGCAACAACGCGGACTGGTTGAGCCGGTGATCGACGGTCCCCGGGACTACGGCACCCTGTTGCTGGACATGCTGGCGCGGCCCAATATTTGCTCGACGGAATGGATTGTGCGGCAGTATGATCATGAAGTTCAGGGGTCCAGTGTCATCAAACCGCTGGTGGGCGCCGAGCGGGATGTCAACAGCGAT
>CAZJHF010000139.1:0-9650 GCA_964545505.1 uncultured Desulfobacterales bacterium
GCAAGCCTAACAGATCCCAGAAAAAGAAGCGATAGAATCTATCGTTTCCTGTACTACCGTGGATTCAGCCCCGCTGTAATTCGGGATTTAGTTAAATAGTCAAACAGTCGATTCGTTAATCAGTTGTGGGATTTGGGATTATTTTGATTCAATCACTTCATGAATCATCCGCGACTTCATCGTGCAAACTCATGGTTAAGGGAACGTAACGAAAGAACAGAATTTAAATATAAAATAACGAGTTAGACACAAAATCAAATTTGCGTCCATTGGTGGCTTTGGGGTTATTGCTGTTCTTTTGCAACGCTCCCTAAACCTTTCAGACAGTGCACGATTTCGCTGCCGATAATTCATTCCGCTATTATCAGGGGTTGTATGGAAAAACTCCCCGACCCCTCAACTAATTGAACCATCAACGAGCAGCCGGCTAGCTGGCGATTTCTAAAACTTCGTCGGTTTTTTCGGTAAAGGATTTTAATTTTCGGGATTGATTTGCGGTAAGATGGACAAACTTCACCCCGACCCCCCGGTTATCAGCCCAGGCGATTTCAGCGATTAAGTCCAGGCGCTGGCGGTCTTCTGGAGATGCGAATCCCAGAATCATTTTTAACCCCGGTGTAAAGGCCGCACTGGTTTCGATAAAAGCACCGGAGTTGCTGATGTCTAAAATATAGCTGCGGAATTTCTGGCCCCGAATCATAAAATTGACGTTTATCAGGCAATCCTTTCTGCTGTCTGCTCTGCGATCCGGTTGTTCGACTTGCGGCTGCATTTCTTCCAGATGTTTCATAAATATATACTGCTGCTCGGACGACATATCGATCGCCGTCTTTAACAAAAAGTTGGCCATACTCCCATTGAGAAATTGCCTGAAAAGCTCTCTTTGCTGTTCTTCAGACAGGTTGCCGATTAAATAATACAATCGAGCGATGATTTCATAATCCTTCATCTTGAAATCGGCAACGGTTTTGGTGGTGTTTTCCTTTCCCAATTTAATTGATCGTTGCAATGTTGAAATCATATTTTGGCCACTCTGCTTTCTTTGTGCGCTGATGCTGTTATGAGCGTTAATCCGAACTTTAAAACCGCATACGGTGATTCAACCGGGCATTAACCATCATGGCTGGCGAAGCGGCTACCATATCCGCAAAGGGCGTTGTTATGCTCCAATGCAAAAAGCGTGCAACAAATCGATTTTTGTATATTTGCATAAATAACAATAAATTAGGGAACATGATAATTCTTGCAATTTAAAAACCGGTGTGAAAAGAATGAATGAAAATTAGGTAACCCATACCATAATAAAATGATCTGCTTCCGGCCTGCTGCACTAAAAAAATATAGATTTTAACAGGTTACTGTTATTAATCGGCGTTGCAGTCCGTTTGAACAAGGAGATATCGGCTGTGTCCAGACTTATGCTTTTTCGGTTAAAGAACCAGATGTTTTTTTTTAATTTAGCTGGGATATCCATCGGTGTCCTCACCTTTTTTATCCTCAGCTATCGATCCATATCTCCGCCCACACCTGAAATCGAGCGCCTGACGTTTCGCATTGCACTGTTTTTCGAACCCCTGTTTTTTATGTTTATTCTGGCAGCAACCCTGATATTCGAACAGCCCATCCGGCGTTCGCTGGATCTTATGTACCGCAACGAAGCCGTACCGCCCGAACTAGCCGCAAAAGCCCGACAGAGGTTGCTGAATGAACCTTTTTTTTAATTGCCTTGGATTTGTTGCTATGGCTTTCTGCCGCAGTCGTTTATCCCATCTGCTTCTACACGTATAAAGCCGGCGAAATGATTATTGGCCGGGCGTTTATTCAGAATCTGTTAATCGGGCTGGGCACCATGACGGCCGCCTTTTTTATCCTGGAATATGTTCTGCAGCGGATGGCGCCTTATTTTTTTCCGAGCGGCGGGCTGTATGTAACCCCCAAAACCCTGCGCGTGCGGATCCGCACCCGCCTGGCGGCCCTTATTTTTGCCTGTAACCTGATCCCATTTATAGCCCTGATTGCAATTGTGCGCGGCAGCTCTCGTGCCAATCTGGATCCTGCCGTGTTGCTTGAATTATTGCGACCTGCGCTGCTGGCCAACGCTATTTTTGGTATCAGTGTGGGCATTGGTTTGACGATACTGGTCAGTGGCAATATTACGCGACCGTTAAAGGAGATCATTCGGGTTCTGAAAAGAGTTCGCGATGGGGATCTCAACAACCACGTCAGGGTCACCTCCAACGATGAAATCGGCTATACCGGAGACGTGATTAATGAAATGACCGACGGTCTCAGGGAACGCGATAAAATGCGCTACTCATTGGAACTGGCCAAAGAAGTTCAGCAAAACTTTTTGCCGAAAACCGATCCCACCGTTGCCGGGCTGGATATTGCCGGGAAAAGCATTTACTGCGAGCGGACCGGCGGTGATTACTATGATTATCTGCATTTGGGCAATCAACAAGCCGGCAAAATCGGAATCGTTGTAGGGGATGTCTCCGGGCACGGAATTTCAGCAGCCCTTTTAATGGCATCTGCCCGGTCTTCGTTGCGGCAGCGGGCCTTATTATCCGGCAACATTGCCCAAATTGTATCAGACGTGAACCGGCAGCTGACCTCAGATGTTGAGGAATCGGGCAGATTCATGACGCTGTTTTGCAGTGAGATCGATGTGCAGCAGCAGCGCATTCGCTGGGTGCGTGCCGGTCATGAGCCGGCCATATTGTATGATTCGGCAAACAACGCCTTTGAAGGGCTAAAAGGATCAGGTATGGCCCTGGGAGTGGATGAAAGCTGGCAATATGAGGAAAAGCAAAAGCTGGGATTGTCCCGCGGACAAATTATTGTCTTCGGTACCGACGGCATCTGGGAAGCCCACAACGCCGCCGGTCAGCTATTTGGCAAAGCATCGCTGTTTGACATCATTCGCAAACATGCTGCCAGAAGTGCAAATGAAATCGTTGCTGCTATTATGAATGCAGTGGAGCATTTCCGTCAGGGTGTCGTTCCCGAGGATGATGTCACTCTGGTGGTGGTCAAGATCATTGTTTGAACCTTAGCTCTAAATCTGAAATTTTCCTTTGGAACGGCAAGCCATCAGCAATGGCCGTTCATTAAATAAAAATGCTGGTGGCTGAAATTAAAAATGAAAAATAGCAAGAAACGGGTGGTAGATTCGCATCATCTGGCCTATTTTGGCTTAAAAAAGAGCTAAATTGAACAGGGGGTAGCAAAATGACTGCTGAAACGTTTTCCCAGGCAGCAATTGATTATCAGCGAATCGAAAAAGCCATCGCGTTTTTAGTCGACAATTTTCACGACCAGCCGGGTTTAAGGGAAATTGCCGCCAGGGTTCATATGAGCGAATACCATTTTCAGCGACTGTTCAGTCGCTGGGTCGGTATCAGCCCCAAACGATTTCTGCAATTTTTAACAAAAGAGCACGCCAAAAAGTTGCTGGAAAAGTCCATTAACCTGTTAGACGTCACTTACGAAGCCGGCCTGACGAGCCCCGGACGACTGCACGATTTGTTTGTAAACTGTGAAGCCGTAACGCCCGGGGAATACAAGGCCAGGGGCCAGGGTCTTGAAATCACTTACGGGTATCATGCCAGCCCATTTGGCGAATGTGTGCTGGCAATAACCGACAGAGGAATCTGCGGATTAAACTTTGTTCAAAACAATGAGCGGTCGTCGGCATTGGCGAGCCTAAAATCAAAATGGCAAAATGCTGCCTTAATTGAAAACCCGGACGCAACCCGACCCATTGTTGATCGCATATTCGATCCTCTGGCCGGGCAACGCACCACGCCCCTTCATCTGCTGTTAAACGGCACCAATTTTCAAATCAAAGTCTGGGAGGCACTTATCCACATACCTATGGGAGCCGTCGTTTCCTATGAGGATGTGGCGGCTTATATCGGGATGCCCAAGGCCTCGCGTGCGGTGGGCAATGCGGTCGGAAGCAATCCAATACCGTTTGTGATTCCCTGCCATCGGGTGATTCGGAAAACCGCCGAGTTTGGGAATTACGGTGGCGGAAAGGCCAGGAAGTTGGCTATACTCGGATGGGAATCCGTTCAAATTAGCACCCATAATTAGTTATTTTTTCGATGAGCTGCGTTCTCCGCATGTTTCAGCCCTCGACGTACAACCAAGTACGCCGAGGGCTAAAACCCTTGTGCGGCTTGTTGAACACCTTAATTATCATAAAATTAGATGTGAAATCCCGCCGGTAGGCGGGGCTCATCAAATAAATTCCTTAATTCTGGGTGCTAATTTAACATTTCCAAATATCCGAATACGTTCAGATCTAGCGATTTTAAGATAATGGATTGCTGAATGGATGCCCATCACGGGTTGGTATAGAATTCTTTGGGGTTGAGTTCGGCGGGGCCGCCAAAAGCGTTTTTTACAAACAGGGTGCGAATTTCAGTGCACAGATCGCATTTGTTAATGTAGACAGATTTTGCAGGCGTGTAATCGAATGTATCCCGGGCCATTTGAAAAATACCCCGGATTCCCCTTGAAAATAAAATCGTGATAATCGGATATTGATCTGCGCCAAGCGGCCGGCTTAAATCCTCTTTGTTAATAGATAGACCGGAGCAAAGTCCGGGGATGTAGTTTCCAAAAAGATCCAGGTGAAAATGCCCGGTGTCTGTGAGCTCGGCGGCACAATTGCCAGGATTTTCTTTCAGAATCTGCTCGGCTGACTTTTTTGCCAGATAAGGTCTGAAGGTTTTTAAAGCCCGTCCGCCCGTGTGGATCCAGTAGCGCTGCGGCAGGTTCGCTATATAATCCTGCCCGAACAGCGCTTCATATTCAGTCAGTGAGTGCCTGCCGCTTGCATCCAGTTCGGATAGATCCCTCATAAAATCTGCAATCCATGGAAATATGCTGATGCCGGTTTTGCGGGCGGCATCAATAACCCCCTTTATTTTTGCCAACGGGATAAATTCATTGTGAAACGGGCTGATGGATACCAGTAAGGTCTGCAGTCCCTTTTCACGCAATTGATTCAACATGGCTATGGCCGAATCTTGGTCCTTAAACCAGGATGAATTGGTCTCAACGTAATCCACCGCTACACCGACTGCTGAGGCAACTTCCAGGACAGCTGAAAGCTTCTCGGGCCTCAGCATGGGCTCCCCGCCGCCGATATGCACTGCCGAGCATCCCAGGCGGCGGATGATAAGCAAAATATCTTCGGCCGTCTGCGGGGTCATATATTCTTTTTCCCAGGCCGGGCTGCAATTATACAGGCAGTGCCTGCAGCGGGAGGTACAAAAGTAATTGGTGATCAACCCACCGGATATCAGCTTTTTTATTTTAAAGTCAGCCAAAAGCAGCGAATCCTTTTTAAATCCATTTACCACAGAGGGCACAGAGTACACAGAGAATAACCTTCCATATTTTTCATCATTATTTATAAATTGGATCTCTGCGGTCTATGTGGTTAAATTCTTGTTGACTTGACACCACACACTCCGATGTTTGTCAAGCCCGTCGGTTCTGAAACCAGGAAATATAAATCGATGGGATACCGCCTATTGCATTAACAGCCAATACCCCTTACCCAATCTCTAACACCATCCCTATTGCTCTTGACTAACGGTCCGAAGCACTGTTACACCCTACCTGAGTCTTGAATGAAAATTATTGCAAAGCCGATTCGTGCAAAATCCAGGTGTCACCTGAATCTTGCATGAAATAAATAGGAAACCCAAATGATTACCTGCAATCTATCGATCCCGGTGGGCGAAACGGAAAGCGTCTCGGGGATCCTCTCGGTCCCTGATAATTTTGATCATCATAAAACCATAGGCGTTATATTTGCCCACGGTGCCGCCAATGATATGTACAATCCGTTGATCCGGTTTGTCGCCCGGGGTATGCATCAGGCGGGTTATCTGACGCTGCGGTTTAATTTCCTTTACAAAGAAAAAGGTAAAAAATCTCCCGACTCTCAAGCCAAACTGGTTCAAACCTGGCAAAGCGTATATCATTTTTTGAGCAACCACCCGAAATTCAGCCCGCAGACCATTGTTGCCTGCGGTAAATCCATGGGCGGACGTGTGGCTTCTCAGATGGTGGCAGAAGGACAGCTGTCTGTAAGCAACTTGATTTTTATAGGATATCCGTTGCACGCGCCGGGGAAAAAAGACCGGTTGCGCGATGCACATCTCTACCAGATCCAGATACCGATGCTTTTTTTTGCCGGCACACGCGATGCCCTCTGTGACCTCGACCGCCTCAAAACGGTTCTGGATCGCCTGACAGCCCCTTGGGACCTGGAAGTCATCGATGGCGGCGATCATTCCTTTCGGGTGCCCAAAACCCATCTCGTATCTCAGGACGATACCCATGCGCAGATTCTGCAAGCCGCAACAAACTGGCTGAGTGAACAACCTTAAGCGATCACCAGTGAATTTGTGTGAATAGCATCAGACTTGCACGCTCGCATTTTGTGATTAAAATATTTATAGGAGGCATTTCTGCTTAACCGCATCAGGTCATTCGACCTGTTTTTAGGATAACCATCAAGGTATCACGTTAACATCTGGAATGCCCTTCCCATTGCCGGGGTGCTGGTAATCATTACGGGGAAGGTCGCCTGCCCGCATAATGCGACATCCCTCCAATTTGTTGGACATTTAGTCCAGCCCTCTATCTTATCTTAAAGCCGAAGAAGTTGCTCTCTAATTTTCAGGTCAAATTCAAGACAATGTAGGGCAGTTTGCGCCTAACCATTGATCGGCTCTAAGAGGGGTGCATGATGAATCCTCCCATTATAGAATTTAAAAATGTGACCAAACGATTTGGCCAGAAGACCATTCTGGATCGCGTCAACCTGCAAATTCCCGAAGGTGATGTTACCACCATCATCGGCAAAAGCGGCGAGGGTAAAAGTGTCCTGCTCAAACACATTATCGGATTGCTGAAACCCGAAGAAGGCAGTGTCCTTTTCAGGGGGCAACCGATCGAAAAAATGAAACGTAAAGAATGGAATGCCTATTTATCGCAGGTCAGCTACATGTTTCAGAACAACGCGCTGTTTGACTCCAAAACGGTCTTTGAAAATGTGGCCATGCCCCTAATGAAATTCAACGGTCTTACCAAAAAACAAATTCATGCCCGGGTAATGGCCCGCATCGAGCAAACCGAACTGACAGATGTAGCCCACCAGTATCCATCCGAACTCTCGGGCGGAATGCAAAAGCGAGCCGCGCTGGCACGGGCACTGGTAACTGATCCCAAAATTGTTTTATTTGACGAATTAACCACCGGTCAGGATCCCATTCGCAGAAATACCATTCTGGGAATGATTGCCGAATACAAAAAAAAATATGGCTTTACGGCGGTTTTAATCAGCCATGATATTCCGGATGTGTTTTTCATTTCCGACAACCTCCTGGCCCTTTACGATAAAAAAATTGTCTTTCAGGGTTCCCCCGAAGCGTTTGAAGAATTCGAGCATCCTTTTTACGATGAGATTATCAACAGCCTTGAAAATTTGCAGGATGAGTTAACCGGCCTGCATTCCCGGCGCCAGTTTAAGGTCCGCTATCAGACCGATCTGGCCCGAAATAACGGGCACCGACACTTCATTGTGGTTTTATTTACGCTGGAAGATCTGGATCGCATTATCGATAACCTGGGGCACACCGCGGCCCAGGTCAGTATCCGGACAATGGGCGAGTACATCACTAAGCACTTCGGTCTGGTGGGGGGTTTCTCAGCCCGGCGCCGCATCAACCAGTTCAGCACGGTATTGCCATTTTCCGATCTGGACGAGGCTGAAAAAATTCTTGAAAACTTTACACTCGATTTCCGGAAAAACGGATTGAACAGCATCGAAAATGCAGCCCGGGAAGTTAACCCGGATGTGCGTTGCTTTGACTTTATGGTTACGGCCGGAATGGCTCGGGGCGATGGTAACGTCGAGCTGGATTCCATTATGGAGTTTGCCGAATTTAAGAAGGGGCCGCTTGCGCAATTTCAGTGCAACATATAGGCGAATAGGGTTGTGTCCGTTGCCGGTTGGCCCGTTGAGCCCGGTAAAAGATTAGAGCTAAATCCTTTTTTGACCGGCTAACTGGAAACCGGCTTAACCGGCCAACCTTGAAAAAAAGGTGAACATGAAGATGAAAAAAATTCTAAAATTTAATTTTATCATGGTAAATTTGGTGCTTCTGTTTGCAGCGATCGCGGTTGCTGATGATCAGCAGCCCGTGGCGGATGCCGAGGTTATATTTCACGTGACATGATATGGTGTCGGCAAGCAGGTCCTGGAAGGACTTGACGGCGTCAAAACGGTGGAAAATGGACTTCTACCCAGCAGGCTCTGGTTCAAGGAAACCAATACGGTGGTATATGACCCACAGCGCATCAGCATAGACGAGATGGAATCGGCATTAAAAGAAGCCGGCACTTACAAAGGCATCTTAGTGCCCGAAGAATAAAAGGATGGGGTTGGACTTTTGAAAATTTTTCATACGGACTCGTTTGCCATTCCCCTGCCGCAAGATCATTCTTTTCCGATCGGCAAATACGCCCTTCTCCGTAAACGAATCGAAGATTCCCTACTGTTTTCCCCACAGGATTTATGTATACCCCGTGCGGCAACGGATACTGAAATCTGCCGCGTACACGACCCGGATTACCTGCAGCGTTTGCTTCTCGGGCAATTGACCGCCAAGGAAATCCGGGGCATCGGATTGCCCTGGTCGGCCGAGCTTGTTGAGCGCGCCAGGCGATCTGCAGGAGCGACCGTTGAAGCCTGTTTTGCCGCCCTTGAAGACGGCGTTGCCGTCCATCTGGGCGGCGGCACCCATCATGCTTTTAAAAATCAGGGGCAGGGCTATTGCATTTTCAATGACAGCGCCATAGCGGTGTGGGCCCTGCAGGCCGAAACCCGTATCAAGCGAGTCTTGATTCTTGACTGTGATGTGCATCAGGGCAACGGCACCGCAGCGCTGCTGCAGAAGGACCCGGATGTTTTTACTTTTTCGATCCATGGCAAAAACAATTTTCCCTTCCGCAAAGAAAAAAGCGATCTGGACATCGCCCTGGATGATGGGGCCGATGATCGGGTGTATCTGGATGCGCTCGAAAAAGGCGTACGGGCGTCTCTAAAAAAGGCCGATGCCGATGCGGTCATCTATCTGGCCGGGGCCGACCCATTTGCCGAAGATCGTTTTGGAAGACTTGGTGTGAGCAAAGACGGGCTGGCGGAACGGGATCGACTCGTGTTGCGGTATTGTCAGGACGCCGCGCTACCGGTAGCCGTTACCATGGCCGGCGGCTATGCCCCCAACGTTGAAGACACCGTTGATATTCATTTTCAGACGGTTTGCATAGCCGCCGAATTCCAGAAGTTCTGATTTTTTTTGACAGGATTTACAGGATTTATTGGATATTTTTTGTTTCGGCACTTTCCGGATGAAAGTGCCGAAATTCAATCCACTTCGCGGAAAATACTTTAGTTCCTTTAATCCTTTCGTGCTTTCTTACTTTCGTGTTTTCGTGATGGGCTTTTAAAAATGACAAAGAAATCATCTGTGTTTGAGGAAACGTATACGAATTATCTGGCCCGGATAGCCGAATTGGATTTTGCCAGAATTGCCGGGCGGCTTGGGGCGGATATGGCC
>CAZJHF010000140.1:0-9649 GCA_964545505.1 uncultured Desulfobacterales bacterium
ATAATAATGTTCCGAAAAAAGGATGGCGGCATAAGTGTTGTAGCAAAAAAACGTTGCGCAATCGGAACGTTTTTTAGACAACCACTATAAACCTATTTGCTGATGGTTACAAATGATGGAAAAAACCAGCGAGTTCCTGCAAAAAAGAATAGCCAAGTTTAATGCGCTCAAAGAAAGTAATCTACAGCTTTTCCCCAACGACTTTCGGGTATCGCACACCATAAACGAAATCAAAACGTTGGTTGAAAAAATGCCCGAAACGCTGAAAGCCGATTCACCCACTTTTACCGTTGCCGGTCGCATGGTGGCCATTAACCGGTTTGGAAAGTCCACCTTTATCCGTTTTCGTGACCGCAGCGGACAGCTGCAGGCATATATTCGTAAGGATCAAATCGGCGATGAGGCCTATCAGCTGTTCAAGCAGCTGGATATCGGAGATTTTGTGGGCCTTGAAGGTGAGATGTTTCAAACTAAAACCGGAGAATGGACGCTGCTGGCCAAGGAATTGAGACTGCTTTGCAAGACCATCCGGCCATTACCGGAAAAATTTCACGGCCTCAAAGATCCCGAAAAACGCTATCGCCAGCGATACCTGGACCTGATAATGAACGCCGTCGTCAGAAGGCTTTTTATCCAGCGCAGCCGCATCATTCAAGAGATTCGAAATTTCTTTCTGAAGCATGATTTCCTAGAGGTTGAAACACCCATGATGCAACCCATTCCGGGTGGTGCCGAAGCTGAACCTTTTGTGACCCATCACAACGCCCTGGGCATGGATCTGTATTTACGCATTGCACCTGAACTGTATTTAAAGCGACTGGTGATTGGCGGGCTGGAAAGGGTTTTTGAAATCAACCGCAGCTTCAGAAACGAAGGTATCTCCACCCAGCATAATCCCGAATTTACCATGCTTGAGTTTTATCAGGCGTACGCGACTTTTACCGATCTGATGGATTTAACCGAGCAACTCTTCTCTAAGGTGGCGCAGGCAGTAAGCGGTTCTACCACCATCTCCTATCAAGGCGATACGATTGAGTTGGCTGGCCCCTGGCGCCGATTAACCCTGAAAAAGGCGCTGGTGGATATTGGAGGCCTCAAGGCGGCGTTGTTAAACGATAAAGACGCGCTATTAAAATTTGCAGCCCAAAGTGGAATCCAAATTACAAAATCCGGCCGCTTAGGAAAGATCATTACCAAATTGTTTGATAACCTGGTAGAACCCAAACTCATCCAGCCCACCTTTATTACCGGTTATCCGGTTGAAGTTTCACCGTTGTCCCGTCGCAGCGAGCAGGAACCTGAAATTACCGACCGCTTTGAGCTATTCATTGGCGGTCGGGAAATTGCCAACGGGTTTTCTGAACTCAATGATCCGGTTGATCAGCAAGAACGCTTCAGCCAGCAGGTTGAAAGTCGAGCGGCCGGAGATCAAGGTGCGCATCTGATGGACAACGATTATATTGAAGCCTTAGAATATGGCCTTCCGCCGACTGCGGGTGAGGGTATCGGTATCGATCGATTGGTAATGCTATTGACCGATGCCGATTCAATTCGCGAGGTCATCCTTTTTCCGCATATGAAACCCAGGGATTAGGTGGCCGATCTGAGTTGCAATGGAAGGCCTTAAATAAAAAATAATACAGTGATATTGAATTTGGCGGAATTGCATTGTAGACTTTAAGCACAAAATCAGCGCCTACATACAAAATAATCAGAATCCGACTATCGTTTGGGTGCTGTTACCAAAAACGCAACAGGTATACGTCCATTCCACATCCATGTCCTTCGAATCATATATCGGCCGCCGTTATCTGAGGGCCAAACAAAAGCAGGCCTTTGTTTCGCTGATTACTATTTTATCCATTGCCGGCGTGATGGTAGGGGTGATGGCTTTGATCGTCGTGATTGCCGTGATGACCGGCTTTGATGCCGATCTTAAAGCGCGGATTCTAGGCGGACAATCCCAGGTTATGCTCATGCGCCATGGCGGCCAATTTAAAGATTACCGTGCGGTGTTGGACAGGGTAAAGAAATCAACGGGCGTCGAGGCGGCAACGCCGTTTATTGTCACCCAGGCCATGCTGCGCTCCAAATCCGGTGCCGCCGGCGTCGTTATCCGCGGAATCGATCCAGCGACTGCCGGAAGCGTGATGCCCACGCTGGCGCAGGTAACGCTGCCCTCTTTTACATCGACTGATTCCGCCCGGCAGGCTTCGCCTTCCGAACCCGGCATTGTGCTGGGCAAGGAATTGGCCCGCAATTTGGGCGTTATTGAGGGTGACCGGATATATCTTATTTCGGCTCACGGCATGCTGTCTCCGATCGGACACCTTCCGGCGATGAAACAGTTTAAGGTGACGGGTTTCTTTCAATCCGGCATGTATGAGTATGATCAGACGTTTGCATTTATTCATATCAATGATGCTCAAAGAATGTTGCGCATGGGTGATTCGGTAACTGGCATCGATATTCGGGTCGACGATATTTATGCGGCGCGAACGATTGCCGAAAACATTATTTCTGAGCTTGGTTTTCCTTACTGGGCGCGGGACTGGATGCAAATGAATCAAAATTTATTTCGGGCGCTTAAAATGGAACGCTGGGTGATGGCCATCATTTTGGTTCTGATCGTTTTGGTGGCCGCATTCAACATTGCCAGCAGTTTAATTATGCTGGTGATGGGAAAAACGCGTGACATTGCCATCTTAAAAACGATGGGCGCCACAAACAGGAGCATCCGAAAAATCTTTGTTTTTAACGGTATGGTCATCGGTGCCATCGGCACCTTTTTGGGATTATGTTTGGGCCTTTTGCTTTGCTTCTTTCTCAAACATTACAATATTTATGAATTAACCGGTGATATCTATTACTTTACGACCACTCTTCCGGTAAAAGTCGAGATGCTGTGGGTTCTTGGAATCATATCAGCGGCTATGGTCATTTGTTTTCTGGCAACGCTTTATCCTGCGCGGCAGGCGGCCAAATTAAATCCAGTGGAGGCCATTCGCTATGGCTAATTCAGCATCCTATGACAATTCACAGCAACCCGCAGCGGTGGATCACCAGCAGGCGCAGACCGTTGGCTGGTTCCGTGCCAGGAATATGGTAAAAAGCTTCCGCAATGGAGGCGTCAGCATCGATGTTTTAAAGGGTATCCAGCTTAATTTGACGATCGGCGAGTCCGTGGCCATTGTCGGTGCCTCGGGTATCGGCAAATCTACGTTACTGCACATACTCGGCACGCTCGATCGGCCGGACAGCGGGACTTTAGAATTCAAGGGTGAGGACGTTTTTAAATATGATGACATTAAGCTGGCTCGATTTCGCAACCGCACCATTGGTTTTGTCTTCCAGTTTCATCATCTGCTGCCTGAATTCAGCGCCCTGGAAAACACAATGATGCCGGCCTTAATTAGTGGCCTAAGCAAACCGGAAGCCGCAGCGCTTGCTGAAGAAATATTGGTTCGGGTTGGTTTGCAGGATCGGCTGCAACACCGGGTAGGCAAGCTTTCAGGCGGTGAGCAGCAGCGTGTGGCTCTGGCCAGAGCCCTGATTTTAAAACCGGCGGTTCTTCTGGCAGACGAGCCCACCGGCAACCTGGATAACGCCAACAGTGATCAGGTGCATCAACTGATACTGGAACTCAATCAGGAATTATCCATGACCCTGGTCGTAGTGACCCACAATATGGAGCTGGCCTCCTACATGTCTCGCAGCGTTACGATAGCTGCAGGGCAACTGCAGAGCGTTTAATAAACCAAAGATGCTATTGCCGGGGACGCATTTTTTGAAGATGCGCAATGCACTATAAATCAGCACTTCACGAATGGCATTTTTAGATAAAAATTAAATGGTCAAACACGATTCAGCCTTTTTTAAGGTGTGGCGCTCATATAAACCGCAAGTGATCAATATAGTTTGTTTGATCATCATCGCCGCATTGGGGATATACCCGCAAACGGCTCATTCCCAGCAACCGCCGAGCGTCGTCATATTGCCTTTTGAAATTTTTTCTCAAGATGATCTGTCCTATTTACAAACAGAAATTCCATCGGCATTGAAAATATCACTCGAACAGGCCGGTGCCAGGATATTATTGATCGATCCACTTTCAGAGCCCGAATGGAAAAGGCGGGTGGGCAGTATCGAAGAGATTCAGCGCCTGAGTACTCAGACCGGTGCTAATCATGTAATTTGGGGCAGCCTTACCTGGATCGGGCAGCGGTTCAGCCTGGACTTAAAATTGTTTGACACCTCTGCCAGACGGCCGCTGCCTTTTGCAGCGGAAGGCAAGGGGATCGAAAATTTACCGGCTGCGGTCGACACACTGGCGCAGGATTTGATCCAGAAGATATTCAAGCGTCAAAAAATTTTGGCGATAAACGTTGAGGGCAGCATTCGGATTGAGGCTGAAGCCATAAAAAGGGTTGTCAAAGCTCAGCGCGGAGACGTATATAACCCGAAAAATCTGTCCGATGATCTTAAAGCCGTTTATGCAATGGGTTATTTTGATGATATTCAAATCGAGGCAGAAACGCAGCCGGATGGAATCATCGTGACGTTTAAGATCAAGGAAAAACCGACCTTACGCAAGGTGACTTTCAGCGGTTCCCGCTTTGCATTCAAAGACGAGGATATCGAGGAAGTTATTACCGCCAAAAGGGGCAGCATAGTAAACATCAATGTTATCCAGAATGATATGGATCGAATTGCCGAGTTGTACAAGGACGAAAATTATCACAACGTTAAAATCGACTATAAAATATTCGATCGCAAAGACAACCAGGCCGATATTGAATACATCATTGAAGGGGGTGAAAAGTTTCAGATTGAAAAAATACGATTTGAGGGCAACACCGCATTTTCGGACAAGCAACTCAAGCGCGAGATGACGACCGCCGAAAGCAATATCCTGTCCTGGTTTACCAGCGCGGGTGATTTAAATGAAAATAACCTTGAACAAGATGCCGCCAGACTGACTGCCTTTTATAAGAATAGCGGATACATGCAGGCAAGGGTGGCAGAGCCGGAGGTGAAATTCATCGGCAACGAGATTGAAATCACCATAAAAATTGACGAAGGGCCTCGTTTTAAAGTCGGTAAGGTCGCCGTGACGGGGGATTTGATTCTGCCAGAAGAAGAACTGAGTGCCAGCCTAATGATCAGCCAGGAAGAATTTTACAATCGTGAAACCTTACGCAACGATGTTCTCAAAATCAATGACCTGTACGCCAATCAAGGCTTTGCATATGTAGACGTCGCACCGAAGGTCGACCAGGACGCCGAAAAACTAGTGGTTGACATTACCTTTGATATTAAAAAAGGCCAGGAGGTTTACTTTGAAGAAATTATCATATCCGGAAATACCAAAACGCGTGATAAAGTAATTCGCCGGCAACTGCGCGTTTTTGAACAGGAACTTTTCAGCTCACTGAGGCTAAAGCGTAGTGTTCGCAATCTTTTTCGTCTGGATTTTTTCGAAGACGTTAAAGTGGATACTTCCAAAGGTAGTGCCGACGATAAAATGGTCCTGAAAATAGATGTCGTTGAAAAATCGACCGGCGCTTTCAGCTTTGGAGCCGGCTACGGAAATGTCGACAAGCTGTATGGGATGGTTTCCATTGCCGAGCGTAATCTTTTCGGTCGCGGCCAGCGTCTCGAGCTAAGAAGCACCTTGGGCAGTAAAACCCAAAACATCAACCTTTCTTTTACCGAGCCTTACGTCTATGATATTCCGCTCAGCGGAACCCTTACCTTTTACAACTGGCAATACAGTTATGACCAATATGACAAGGATAGCTTCGGTGCGGGGCTCAGTTTCAGCTACCCCATTATTAATTATACCCGCGCTCAGTTAGGCTACATTTATGATATGGCTGAAATTACCAACATCGAAGAAGATGCGCCCGACTCTATCAAGGATCTGGATGGGACCAACGTAAAAAGCAGCCTCCAATCGTCGCTGCGCTATGATTCGCGCGATAATACCTTTGTTCCCAATGAAGGGTCCAGTCATGGATTTTCGTTTGAATTTGCCGGTCTGGGCGGTAATATTGGCTTTATGAAATACATTGCCGATACGGCCGTTTACATCCCTTTGTTTTGGGGATTTGTGCTTGCACCGCACCTAGAAGGCGGTTATGTCAATAAAACCAAGGATAAAAAACTACCCGATTATGAGAAGTTTTACATGGGCGGAATCGGATCGCTGCGGGGATTTGAACGGGATGATTTGGCCCCGCTGGACGATGAGGGCAATGCCATCGGGGGTGACAAGTATGTCCAGTTTAACCTGGATTTAACCTTTCCGCTGGTCAAAGAACAGGGGGTGTTCGGCGGCATATTTTTTGATGCCGGCCGTGTGTATGCCGACGATGAAAATCCTGAATTGAATCCTTCAGATTTGCGCAAAAGTGCCGGTCTGGGGATACGCTGGCTGTCTCCAATGGGGCCCGTTCGTCTGGAATACGGTTGGATACTTGACCCACAACCCACCGATCACGGTCCCGGCAACTGGGAGTTTTCGATGGCATCTGCCTTTTAAACAAGTTCGAGGTGGAATCAACCTTAACCTAAACTATCCTTTCAACCGATCAGGGGGAAAAGAATGCGAATATGCAATATAACCAAAGCAATTGCCACTGGCTTTTTATGTCTTTTCTGGCTCGGCTCCGCGCTTGCCGCAGATGTCGCTAAAATCGGCACGGTTGATATTCAACGAATTATGAGTACATCCGAGCAAGGAAAAGCGGCCAAGGCTCAGATAAAAAAACAAAGTGATCAAATGACGGAGGCGTTGAAGCAAAAAGGCGCTGAGATAGAAGCGCTAAAAAATCAGCTTGAACGTGAGTCAATGGTGATGAGCCAGGAAAAACGCGAGGAAAAGGGAAGAGAGTTCCGAATTAAGCTCAACGACCTAAAAACTTTGGAGAAGCGTTATCGGGGCGAATTACAGGCCGTGGAAAAAAAACTGGCGGGTGAGATGCGTAAAGCGGTATATAAGTTGGTTGAAGAGATTGGAAAAAAAGAAGGTTATTTGCTCATTATGAACAACTTTAACATCATGTATGCACCGACTTCAATCGACATTACAGATCAAATAATCAAAAAGCTTAATGCACAGTACAAGAAGTAGCCCGCTAATAACCACGGCATGCTCAATTTGTTCAGGCGCAACCTAAGCGCCGCTAGCTAACCCATTGGAGAAAAAATGGAAAAAGCATACGACATCCAGGCCATCATGAAATTTTTACCTCATCGCTATCCATTTATACTGGTCGATCGAATCGTGGCGCTGGTACGGGGTGAAACGATTACGGCCCTTAAAAATGTTACGATTAACGAACCCTTCTTTCAGGGGCATTTTCCGACTTATCCGATAATGCCGGGGGTCCTGATTGTTGAAGCCATGGCTCAGGCTGCAGGTGTCCTGGCAATTGAATCTTTGCCTGCCGAACAACAGGGCCGACCCGTCCTTTTTATGGGGCTGGATAAAGTTAAATTCAGAAAGCCGGTTGTCCCCGGTGATCAGCTGTTATTAGAGATCCAAATTTTAAAATTCCGATCCAATATCATAAAAGCTTCTGCCAAAGCGCTGGTCGAAGAAAATGTTGTTGCCGAGGCCGAACTCTTGGCCACGCTCGGGTAAAATTTTTATCGGCCTTTTCAAATTTGCTTCCATTTTAAAGAGCTATCTTTTCTCAGCCGGCCTCGCCTTTTTTGGCGATACAGTCAGGTATGGCGTTCCCACCGGGCTGCATCGGTTTCGAACTAAAACATGCAAATACCGCTACTGATAAATAAATACATATTCAAGGAATTTATTCCGCCGTTTGTGGTAAACGTATTGTTATTTACCTTCATATTCCTGATGGCCGAGTTAATTCAAATTACCAATTGGATCGTCAATTACAATATCAATTTATCCACCATTTTGCGGATGATTTTTTACCAGATACCCTATTTTTTGATCTTTGTCATCCCTCTGTCAATCATGATTACGGTCTTATTGACTTTCTTAAAATTATCCAGTGAAAATGAAGTTATGGCCATAAAATCCGGTGGTATTAGCATTTATGGTTTGCTGGCTCCGGTTGGCGCATTTTGTTTAATTGGGTTTGTTCTAACCCTTTTCATGACCGTCTATGGCCAGGCATGGGGGCGCACTGCGCTGAGAGCTCTGACCCGTCAGGTGGTATCAGAGAGCATCGATATCGGCCTCAAAGAGCGCACCTTTGATGACAGCTTCGATGGTGTTACCATTTACGTTAATGAAATCAATGTCAGAAATAAACAATTGGTTGATGTCTTTATTGAAGACAAGCGGCAACCCGACAATGTCAATACAGTGATTGCCCCAAGGGGCATCGTATTCAGCGACCCTGACAATGCGGCTGCTCATTTGCGGCTTTTCAATGGGAGTATCCATCAAACGAACCTGAATGATAAAACCGCGCATGCCATTCATTTTGACACTTATGAAATCAGCTTCAATACGAAACAATCTGCTGCTCGAAATAATGCAAAACCGAAGCGTCCCAAAGAAATGAGCTTGAAAGATTTGCGTCACTTTGTCCAAAACGCCGATCGAAAAAACGGGCGCTATTTTAGCATGCTGCTGGAGCTGCATCGGCGATTTGCCCTGCCGTTTGGTTGTTTTGCGCTCGGAATTATTGCGGTTCCGCTGGGTGTACAATCCGGATCGGCCAAACGATCGTTCGGCCTGGTTTTGGGACTTTTCCTTTTTATATTTTACTACCTGCTGATGTCTATGGGAAAAGTTTATGGAGAAACAGGGGCCTACCCTCCGCAGATTGGCATGTGGCTTCCCAATTTTATCGTTGGCGGTTTGGGCGTCTATTTTCTCATTCGCACGGCCAATGAACGCACACTTAAGCTTGACACGGTTTATCATTGGCTGCAAAGATTATTTTCAAGGTGGAAGCGATAGTTGAAGCTACCGGTTTTAATCAAAGGGATGGAAATAATTTAAATTTAATAATTTTCACTCGATGGTCACTCCCGCCTGCGGTGAACTCGTGCAAAATTCTGGTCTCAACCCATGACGATTTTAGACCGCTATCTGATAAAAGAGATTCTCAAATGCTTTGTTATCGTTCTGACTATCGTATTGGGGCTGTACGTCATTGTTGAATTTTTCAATAAGGCTGACAATTTTATGGAAGCCGGGCTGTCAATTTCCCGATTGATCCGCTATTTGCAATTAAAATTACCTCAGATTATCGTTGAAATTACGCCGATTGGAATTCTTTTAGCCGTTCTGGTTGCCCTGGGCTTGATGAACAAACACAATGAAACGATTGCTTTAAAAAGCGGTGGCATCAGTGTCTATTTCCTGATGAGGGCGGTTTTGGCCATCGCGGTTGTTCTGAGCATTATCCTTTTCTTTTTATCAGAAATCGTCGTGCCCATCACCATCAGCCAGGCCAACAAAATTTGGTTTGGTGAAGTAAAAAAAAGACCGGTCGCAGCGGCGCGCCAAAAAAATATCTGGATCAAAGGAAACCGCGCCATATATTTTATAAAATACTTTAATCCGCAAAACCAGAGCATTGCCGGCGTTTCCCTGAACTATTTTGATGAAGAATTTAGACTTTCAAAACGGGTTGATGCCACCACCGGTGTTTAT
>CAZJHF010000141.1:0-9614 GCA_964545505.1 uncultured Desulfobacterales bacterium
CCATCCAGGCCTTGACATCTTTTTTTTCACCCAGCAATTTTTTGGAACTGCCGCCCCTGGCCTCATCGGTTAGGAAGTAATTGAGTCCTGCCAGAATCGGTCGTTTATCGTTGTCGATTTTGTCACTGTTAAAGAAAACAAATTGGGCATCCATATACTCGCCCAATGATCCGGGGGTAAAAGGCGCATTGGCCCATGGTTGACGTCGAACACCGGTGGCCCCGACTTCAGTGGCCGTGGCAGCAGATACGATGCAGGCGCCGATAACCACGCCTTCATCCGGATTCTTCGACACCCAGACCGGCGGCATGGTGTCGCTATCACGACCGCTGTAGGTAAAAATGAGGGTTTCAACCCCCTGACCGTCCTCATTTTTATCCGAATAGTTATCCAGAGCACTGTTGGAAAGGGTGCAGCGGGAGTTGGGGTGCGACATGGGGATGGGCTTGCCGTCTGGGTCCACCATGCCCTGTTCCCAGGGGCCCTGGAAATTGGTGCCTTTGACCGGCGGCGGCTCTTCCCCGTTACCGGTCCACTGGGGAACCCTATTTTCATCGATGAGCACGTTAGACCAGATGACTTCTGTACCCTCTTGACGCAAACATTTCATCAGGTAAGGGTCGCCCTCCCGGTTGACGTCTTCGACGATACCAAAAATTCCGCATTCCGGATTGATTGAGCGCACGGTGCCGTCATCTGCAATCCACATCTGCGCCAGGTCATCTCCGACGAAATGATCACCGGCCATCGCCGAGGTGGTCTTGCCACAGCCGCTGGGCGCGGCGCCCACCATCCAGGTGATGCGCCCGCCGGGCCCCTCAATGCCGGTGATAAACATGTGCTCGGCAATCTGTTCGCCTTTTTTTACATACACGGAGCGATCCACCGAAAAGCGATGGTTGCCCTTTTTCATCAGCAGGGTGTTGCCGGCATAGGTGCAGTTAAAGCTATAGGTCGTCAGATGGCTGCGATCCATGTATACCCGCGCATTGGGCAAATCTTCGGGCCGGTTCAATCCTTCGCTGTGGATGTTGGCATAGAAATGTCCGAGTTTATCAATTTCTTGATCAAAATCGGCATATACATTGCGATATAGAATGGCCGCGCTGTGCATGACATAAGTCGAGCTGGAAATTTCAAGCGCCGGATTGGCGGCCGGCGCACCCACCGGACCCCTTAAGAAAAATCCGACCATCATGGTTTTGCCTTTCATAATGCCGGTCATTTTGTCCCTGATATCTTCCAGTACTTCATCCCGATCTTTTTTCTTGGCCAGCGAACTGACTTCTTCACCTGGGTTGTAAATGTAAAAAGTCCGATCAATAATGCGGCCCTGCTCTTCTTTCAGATCAAAATGAATCGTATGGCCTTTCATGAGCAGCGGTGATTCTTCACCTTTTTTTAAGGAGAGCTCTCTGACAAATTGACGATCTGCCTCCGATCCTGTATCGATAAAAACGGCGTCGGGCTCGCAGAGCTTGATGGCATTGGCAATTTTCTTGAGAACGTCCGGATTCTGGATACGCTGGAGTTTAGCCAGATTTTCCGCATCGATCGCATCTGCAAACACGCGCTGTGCTGCTGCTACATCCGTTATCCCGCCTAATTCCGTTACGATATCGATACAGTCTTTGTGAGGTCCCATACCCTTTCTCCTTTTTTGAAATTTTCAGGTTTACGCTTTAGTCTATCATTGAAACGCCGGATGGTCAAAATGGGTTTTTGGAGGCAATCTAAAGCTTATTTCTTAGATGTTCAGGCTGCATGCGAAACAATAATAATTTCCGACAGCGGACGTTTGGGTACATGATGGACTGTTTGTTCGTCTCTCCAGTATTGTATATTGCCATCCTTCCCAACCGTTTCGATCACAACCTCTTCTGTGGGTTTGCCAATGGCCAAGACCAGCAAAATGGTAAGATGCGCCGGGATATCCAGCACCGTGCGCAGCACTTTTCGATTAATGGAGCCAAGCATGCAGCCAGCCAGCCCCTTGTCCCTGGCCCCCAGCAATATCGACTGGGCGGCAATCCCGTGGTCAACTCCAAAATCTTTACTAATTTTGCGATCGCCCAGAATCACAATGTAAGCCGCCGGTCTCTCACCGGGTTGCGGCCCCGGCCAGTCTTTCAGATAGGCGGCCCAGCCCAGACAGCTAAAAATTTCAGCATTATAATCGGGCCGGCAGGACAAGATGTATTTTAATGGCTGCAGATTGGCGCCCGAGGCCGACAGACGTGCCAGTTCGACCAGATGTTCCAGCGTGCTCAAGTCAACCGGATGGTTTTCATCAAACCGCCGGCAGCTTCGGTTGGCCGCAATCAAATCAGCAATCATTTCCGTCCTCCGGTTTACGTGTGTATAAATAGCGTTCTTCCGGCGGCATATGCCTTCGGATCCAGATCAAGACTTTATCCATTTCCTGTATGAGTTCATTTAGGGCTTTGCCGCGGTGGCTGATATCGCGTTTTTCAGCAAGGGTCATCTGCCCGAATGTTTTATTTAACGGTGGATAGAAAAAAATGGGATCGTAACCGAACCCCCTTTGCCCCTTGGGTGCTTCGGCGATCAGGCCCTCACAACGCGCCTCGTAAGTCAGGGCCGGGCCGGAGGGAACGGCGATTGAAATAACACATTCAAAAGCCGCATTGCGATTGGTTTGACCCTGCATGGCGTTGAGTAATTTGGCGACCCGTTGTTGATCCGTCGCATTCGAGCCGGCATATCGTGCGGACCGAACACCAGGCTCACCCACCAATGCATCCACCATCAGACCCGAATCGTCGGCCAGGGCCGGTATGCCCAGTATTTTGGCGGTGAAGCTTGCTTTTTTATAGGCATTTTCTTCAAAGGTTTCGCCATCTTCTTCTACTTCCGGAATCGGTCCAAAATCAGATAGGCTTTTGATCTGAATCGGAAAGCCGTTCAGCAAATCTTCAATTTCTAAAACCTTTCCCGGGTTTCCGGTCGCAATAACCAGCGGGATTTCTTTGTGCATGACAACCTCGCTGCCGTCAAAGTCGCGCTGACAGTTTAACGGGGGCAACTTGGCGTTTACGGTTTAATTTGAATAATTTCCGGGTTTCAACAGTCAGGAAGGCACGATGCGTTTAGAGTAAAGCATGCTTGCAGCTTTGTAAAGAACTTACCTGAATCTTGCATCAAAATAGATGAGAAAATTTTTATTGTTTCTATCAGGTAATGATCTTTTTTTCTCATCTATTTTCACCAGAGAAACAATGCGGCAAGTCTGTGCAAAATTCAGATAATACCTGAATCCAGCATGAAAATAGATGAGAACTTGATATTTGGCAGCGAGCGTGGCATTAAGATCACAGGCGACCAACCAAACAATTTCCGAAAGACGGTGTTTCAGAATTATGAACATCCGCAAACGACTCTATTATTTGCTGGCATTAATTTTTGTGGTCATTATGGCCGGCAGCACGGGCTATTATTTAATTTTTGATGGCGAGCCCAGGTTTCTGGATTGTGTTTACATGACGGTGGTGTCGCTGACCACAGTCGGCTACGGCGAAGTCATAGAGGTTACCGGAAACGATACGGCCCAAATTTTTACGATGGTATTAATCACTTTCGGCATGGGCGTCATCCTGTACGGTATCAGTTCCCTGACCGCCTTATTTTTGGAAGGTGAACTATCAGGCTTTTTAAGGAAAAAAAGAATGGCAAAACAAATTGATAAATTAAACGATCATTATATTGTCTGCGGCGGTGGTGAAACCGGCAGCGGTGTCATCTCTGAACTGTGCAAAAACAACGAGACGACGGTGCTCATCGAAACAGATGCGGAAAGAATCGAGCGCTGCAAAGCAATTTGTGATCTGTTGTTTATCCATGCGGATGCCACCGAGGATGAACATCTGATCGAGGCCGGAATTCAACGCGCCGCCGGAATCGTTATCGCCTTGTCGTCCGACAAAGACAACCTTTATGTGACCATGACCGCCCGTATGCTCAATCCCGGGCTGCGTATTATCAGCCGCATGTCCAACCCGCAACTGCATCCCAAACTCATCAAGGCCGGCGCCGATGCCGTCGTATGCCCCAATGCAATCGGTGCCCTGCGCATGGCTTCTGAAATGATCCGACCCACCGCGGTGGATTTTTTGGATCATATGCTGCGCAGTGGCAAAGGCAATCTGAGAATTCATGAATTAACGGTTTCGCAAAACTCGAAGTTCAACCAAAAAGAAATTCGTGATTGCGGTCTCAAAGAGCGTTATGATTTGCTGGTGTTGGGCGCCAAAGAAAACGACAACGACATTGAATTTAACCCCTCACCCACCCGCCTGCTGGCAACCGGTACAACCCTGATCGTCATGGGTGCAGTTGAGGAGATCGCCCGGGCAAAGGATGCTTTCTAAACGGGCGCCTCTACATCGGCCCAGCTACCAATCCGATAGCCGCAAATGGCGCTATCACATTGTATCTCTATAAAGGCTATTTTCTTATCCAGTTCAAATTTTGACATACGAAATATATCTTTTGGATTTACTGGTATGACTTCTATCCACACAGCTGCATAAATTAAGTAGAAAATATAAAATAATTAATTTATACAGTATCTTGTAAATATAAAAAAATGGTTGACATATCTAAATCGAAGTGGTATGACCTCTAACCAGATTACTTTTCAGCATCAGGCATAAGGGAGGATATTAAAATGGAACCTAAACTTGGCCCCCCATTACGAGCCACTCAATATGTCGAAAGTATTCTGGTAAGCGCCATTTTGGATGGAACCTACCCGGCGGGAACACCATTGCCCGGAGAGCGCGCCATGGCCGGTTTGATCGGTGTAACTCGTCCCACTCTGCGAGAGACCCTGCAGCGTCTGGCCAGCGAAGGCTGGGTTAAAATCCAGCATGGCAAACCCACTGTGGTAAATGATTACTGGTTGGAAGGCGGCTTAAGGATGATCGGTACTCTGGCCAAATACGCTAAATTTCTTCCCAATGGTTTTATTACCAAGCTGCTGGAGGTCAGGGTCACATTGCTGCCACCGGTTGCCCGCCTGGCAGCGCTTCACCATCCCCAAAAACTAATTGAGTACCTTTCCCGTCATCCAGAGCCTGCCGACAGCGAAACCACCTATGCAACCTATGATTGGGAATTGCAAATGCAGATAACCCGCTTATCCGGCAATCCGGTATATGCGTTGATTTTCAATGATTTTGCTTCCATGTTTATGAAAATGGCGATTCACTATTTTAGATCAGAAATGTCACGCCACACCTCTTTGCAATATTACAGCGATCTTTCAAAAGCGGTGGCGCACAATGCCGATACCGTCGAAGAAGTGGTCAGATTTGCCATGCAAAAAAGTATCGAAATCTGGCATGAAGTCAAAGGACCCAATGCATCATTACATTTATAGATGAATAGTCCATTTATAGTGGTTGTCAAAAAAACGTTCCGAATGCGCAACGTTTTTTTGCGACAACACTTATGCCGCCATCCTTTTTTGCGTTATTTCGAACATTATTATGGCAAGCGGTATAAAACCCAAAGAGCCCGTCTAATATGTTTCACATTTGGGTCCGGACTGGCCCCTGCCAGAATAAAACCGGCCTAATGGAGTGCTGGAGTAAGTGATGCCCACCAAAGATCTGATCCTCGCCATTGACAACGGTACCCAGAGCCTCAAAGCGTTGATATTCGACGCAGCCGGAAAACTGCTGGCCAAGGAGGCGGTCACGTTTGTCCCCTATTTTTCAAAGCAGCCGACATGGGCGGAGCAGAACCCGGAAATTTTCTGGCAGGCCCTGGTCGAAGCCTGTCAGCGCCTCTGGCAGCATCCCGACATCGATAAAGATCGGGTTGCCGGAGTGGCTTTGACGACCCAGCGCGGCAGCGTCGTCAATGTTGATAAAAACGGCCAGCCCCTGCGACCGGCAATGATGTGGCTTGATCAGCGTAAAACCTACGGTCTGGCACCGGTCAGCGGCCCCTGGGGGTTGATTTTCAAATTGGCCCGCCTGACGGACACCGTTGTTTATCTTCAGCAGGAGGCTGAAGCCAACTGGATTCGCACCTATCAACCCGAAATCTGGAAAAATACCCATAAATATTTACTGTTATCCGGCTATCTGACCTATCGATTGACCGGAAAATTTGTTGATTCAGTTGGCTGCCAGGTGGCGTTCATACCGTTTGACTACAAGCGCCTGCGCTGGTCGGCCAGCTGGGATTGGAAATGGCGCGTTTTGAAGGGGATTGATCCAGCCATTCTGCCCGATCTGGTTCAACCGGCAGAGCCGCTCGGAGAAATCACCGCGGCTGCGGCCCGTGAAACAGGGATTCCGCAAGGCCTGCCGCTGATTGCTGCGGCCGCAGACAAGGCCTGTGAGGTAATCGGTTCCGGCAGCCTACAACCATCTGTCGGCTGTTTGAGTTACGGAACAACTGCCACCATCAACGTCACCCATAAAAAATATATCGAGCCTATCACGTTATTGCCCGCCTATCCGTCAGCGGTGACCAGCCATTACACGATTGAGGTTCAAGTCTACCGCGGATACTGGATGGTCGAATGGTATAAGGAACAATTTGGCCAAATTGAACAGCAGGAAGCCGCCCGTCAGGGAATCGCACCAGAAGCCCTTTTTGATCGGCTGGTGGATGCCATTCCTCCGGGGTCAATGGGATTGATGCTCCAGCCTTACTGGACTCCAGGCCTCAAAATGCCGGGCCCCGAGGCCAAAGGCGCCGTCATCGGCTTCGGAGACATTCATACACGCGCACATCTGTACCGTTCCATTTTAGAAGGGTTGGCCTATGCCCTGCGCGAAGGCAAGGAACGGATTGAAAGGCGCACCAGAATTCCGATAACCGAATTGCGGGTTTCCGGAGGCGGCAGCCAGAGCCGCAGTGCCCTTCAATTGACAGCCGATATTTTCGGTCTGCCGACCGCCAAACCGCATGTATACGAAACCTCGGGACTGGGCGCAGCCGTCGATGCCGCTGTGGGTCTGGGCCTGCACCCGGATTTTAGGGCGGCCGTAGCGGCCATGACCCACATTGGCGAGGTCTTTGCACCTGATCAAAAAAACCATGCGCTTTATAATGCCCTTTACCATGAGGTGTACAAAAAAATGTATCGGCGATTGAAACCACTGTACGAACGCATCCGCGCTATCACCGGATATCCAAAATAAAACAAATCGTGTGCTACCGGTTTCGTTGGGATTTACACTGCCTCAGGCGCTGACAGCTCAAACAGCGCTTGCCATTACGCTTTTTCCGATAGCGGGTGAAATAATAAAATAATATAATTTCAAATAGATATCGCCTCATTGGGTATACCATCAATCTGCTTTACAAACTTTGAGTGTTATGCCATAAATCCTTGAAGTTTATCTCGGCCGCTGGCAGTGATATTTCCGGGACCGAATTACAATGGTTTGCCATGGACCGTTGTTCATATATGCACGCGTGATTCCAGTAAACCCGATTCGAATAATCCATTCATGCTTAAAGAGCTTGCCATTCGGAATTTTGCCATTATCGATGATCTCCAAATCGGTTTTTCCGATGGCCTGACCATACTCAGCGGCGAAACCGGAGCCGGCAAATCAATTATCCTCAATGCGGTCAATCTGTTGCTGGGAAGCCGCGCTGCGACCGACCTGGTCCGCAGCGGCGCTGAAAGTGCCGAACTGGAAGCCTTTTTTGAATTAGCGGCTGCAAATCACGTCGCCAGCATCATGACCAAACACGGTTATGACCCTTCAGAAGGACTGATGGTCAGACGGATCATTGCACGCAACGGCACCAATAGGGTCTATCTGAACAACCGTATGGCCACCATTCAGCTGCTCAATACCATCACCGAAAATTTAGCTAGTATTTCCGGCCAACATGCCCATCAGTTGCTGCTAAAAGAAGAACAGCATCTTTACATTCTCGATCAATTCGGTGGCCTCCTGCCTTTACGTGAAGCCGTCGGCGAGCGTTTTCAAAAAATATTGGCCGTACTGAAAAAATTAGCAGAATTAAACGCTATCGCGGCGCGGCAGGCCGAACACATGGAATTGCTGACGTTTCAGCTCAAGGAGATCACCAGCGCCAACCCCCTTTTGGGTGAAGATGAGGATCTTGAACAGGAAAGAAGGCGATTAAAAAACGCTGAAACCCTTTATCAGACCGTTTATAACAGTATCGAGTCCCTTTACAGCGCACCGGGCTCGGTCATTGAGAAATTGGTGGCCGTGAACAAAGAGCTGACTAAAATCAGCCAGATCGATGAACAGTTGAAGCCCAATGTCCAGAACCTGTCTGAGGCCACTTATCAAATCGAGGATTTGATTGACGGACTGCGAAACTACCTCAATTCAATTCAGATGGATGATAAACGGCTGGAGGCCGTCGAGGAAAGGCTTGATACACTCAACAAACTCAAACGTAAATACGGCGGCACATTGGATGCCGTCATTGCCAAAAGCCAATCCATCGAACAGGGACTGGCCAGTGTTGAAAATGTTGTCGATCAAATCCAGAAGACCGAAGCAGAGGCGAACGAATTACACACCCAGCTTAAAGAGCTCGTATTAAAGCTGTCGCACAAACGCAAAAAAGCAGCCAAAGGTTTTGCCACAAAGGTCATGGATCAGCTCTCCACATTGAAAATGGCCAAAACCAAATTCAGCGTGGCGCTGCAACCCATAACAGCAGATGAAAAGACCGATTTCCACTTGACAGCTGATGATTGCATGATCACTGAAACCGGTATCGACCGGGCCACCTTTTTGATCGCTCCCAACGTCGGGGAGGCACTCAAAGCACTCACCAGCATAGCATCCGGCGGTGAGCTGTCTCGGGTTATCCTGGCGCTGAAAGCGCTTTTGGCTAAAAGCGATTCGGTCGAAACGGTGGTTTTCGATGAAGTGGATTCCGGTATTGGCGGTGGGGTCGCCGAAGCGGTGGGTAAAAAATTAGCCGCGCTTGCCAAACACCATCAGGTGATCTGTATTACCCACCTGCCGCAAATTGCCAAATTTGGCAGACAACATTTTCGAATTTCGAAAAACGTATCATCCGGCAGGACGCGCACATCGATTCAGCTGCTAAATGATTCGGACCGCTTTAAAGAAATCGCCCGCATGCTGGGGGGGGAGAAAATTACCCGCAAAACCCTGGCACACGCTCGAGAACTCCTGGAGCAATGATCCAGGCAGCTGAAAAAACAAAAAATCTAAGGGCACCATTTGACGTCAACCGCGTTCCTGGCGGTAAAAAAGCGTAAACCGCCCTTGACCCGCAGCCCGGCATTTCTTATGATGGTATCTGATATTCGTTTTTGCCCCTATTGTGCTACACCCATACCATAATTGCACCGAACCCATTTCTGCAATAGAGAGGTGGGTTTTTGTGTTGAGGCCGTCCAGGCGAACCGAAGGCTAATTCGGATCTGAATAGCGTAGATGGTGCTCAGGGGATTTAGATATCACCGGTGGATAATACCCGAAAGCATTTCTAAACGTCAACAGGCAACCTTTTTACGCAGCAGGAGTTAACATCGTGCAAATCAGATACCTAACATGTAACCTCGCCTTGAGTCTGGTGATCATCTGTGCCGGTTGGATCTGGCC
>CAZJHF010000142.1:0-9569 GCA_964545505.1 uncultured Desulfobacterales bacterium
GATAGGTATGTGGAAACAGATCAATCGGCTGAACCTCAAGGACCTGATATGCTTCTTTGAGCAGACCGAGATCCCGCGCCAGCGTGGACGGGTTGCATGATACGTAAACAATGCGCTCGGGCAACAGCGCCAGCACCTGCTTGACCACATCCTTGTGCATTCCGGCTCTGGGCGGGTCAATGATCAACACCTCAGGTCGCTGCGTGACCGACGGCAACGTCTCGCGAATGTCGCCCGCAATGAAGCGACAATTCTGAACCCGATTGATTCGGCAGTTCAGTTGCGCATCCGCAATGGCGCTGGGGGCCATCTCCAGACCAATCACCGTGCGGGCAGCCTGGGAAAGCAGAATCGGTATGGTGCCGGTGCCGCTGTAAAGATCGACAATCGTTTCTGTGCCCGTCAATTGCGCATAGCGTTGAACGATCTCATATAATTTGGCAGCCCCGGATGAGTTGGTCTGAAAAAATGAGTTGGCTGATATTTCAAATGAGAAGCCACCGATGGTATCTGTCAGGGTCGAGGCGCCGGCAAGCGTACGCTCAAATTCTCCGGTGGTGATGCCGGCTTTGCGAGCGGTCACATTTAAAATAACGGCGCTGACCTGGGTATATTTCCGGGTCAAATGATCCGCAAGCGGTTTCAAAGCCGGGGGATTATCCGCAGCAGTGACAATGTTAATCATCCAGCGATCCCGCGCAAGCGAGTGTCGCAGCATTAAAAATCGCCAGAAACCCTGATGGCTGCGCAGGCCGTAGGCCGGCAGTCCGGATGACAGCGCATATTGACGCAGGTCGTCGAGCAGGTGATTGCCCAGGTCGGGCTGCAGCAAGCATCTTTTGGTATCAAATACCTTAAAGAAGGTTCCCGGCACGTGCAGACCGACACCAAAATCTTTTTTGATTTCGATCTGGTGCATCTCTGCTGGCGTCAACCAGCGGCGATCGGTACAGGTAAACTCCATTTTGTTGCGATAACCGTAAATAAATGGTGAGGGAACCGTGGCATGAACCGGCACACCTTTGATCTGGCCAATATGCTCGAGGGATTCACGCACATGCTGCCGCTTATATTCCAGCTGAAGTGGATAGTCTAAAAATTGCCACTTGCACCCCCCGCAAAAACCGCTGTATACACAGGGTGGCTCTATACGATTGGAAGAGGCTTTTAGCAGGTCCACTACCAGCGCTTCAGCATGCTTTTTTCGCTTGCGCGTGATGCGGATCAATACCTGATCGCCGGGAACAGCCTGGTCCACAAATACAGCCAAGCCATCGATGCGCACCAATCCTTTGCCGCCATAAGCGATGTCGCTGATTTGAACTTCCAGTGTTTGGCCTTTTTTGATTTTCACGGGGTGGCAAGTCCTTGATTCAGATACAAAAACAACCATTTAAATTGTTTATGTTAATTATAGGATTTACACTTTAATTATTTGTAAATATTACTAGAACCTATCTTAAAAATAGTAGATCACGTCCAAGGGCGCGACAAAAACCGATTCAAAAACGGAGAATACACGTTAGTATGCGAGTATTTTGAATCGGTTTTTAACAATGCCCTTGGGCGTTAGATGCACTTTTTGGATAGGTTCTAATATGTAATTATAATAAAGGCACCCGACAAACGACATCCGGCCGGTTCAAAGCATATGACAACGATCAACGAATTCCAATTTTTATCAGAAACATTCTGGCTGAAAGGCTATTTGCATCTGCCGCCGGTCGTCAATCCCCCGTTTGTCATTGGTTCTCACGGACTGTTTAGTGATAAAGATTCGGCCAAGCAAATTGCCCTGGCGCAGCGCTGCAATCAGCTTCATATGGCCTATTTTCGCTTTGATCACCGCGGTTGCGGAGAAAGCCAGGCACCTTTTGATGAGGTCACATCATTAGAGGCCCGCCAAGCCGATCTAAAAGCCGCCGCGAAGATGCTGGCATCCCGCAGCGACCTGGGCGCGCCCATGGGGCTTTTTGGCAGCAGCATGGGCGGCAGCGTCTGCCTGTCCGCGGCCCGTAATCTGGCAGCCCGTGCGGTCGTCACCTGGGCTGCACCCATTCGGAGTGCCGACCTGATTCCACAACAGGGCCAGGCCACAGGCGGCCCAACATCACCGTTTGAAGAACATCCTTTTGACATTGCACCTGCCCTCGACGGTCTGCGCAATCTTCTCATTTTCCACGGAGATGCGGATCAAATCGTACCGATTGCCCATGCGCAGCAAATATTGGCGCAAGCGGGTGATCCTCAAAAGCTGGTCGTATTTTCCCAAAGCGACCACCGCATGAGCCGTCCGGCTGATCAACAGGCTTTTGTGCAAGTGGCGGCACAGTGGTTTCAAGCTTTCCTGAAATAACAATCGATATCAAGTATTACTTTTATTTTGTACTCATACTATCTAAATTTACACGTTTTCCTTTATATATAATTTGTTCGATTTTCTCCAGGCTTTGCGGTAATTGCGCTGGTTTTCCCTTTACGGCAATCAGATTGGCCTGCATATTTGGCCTTAGCCGGCCCTGCTGAAGCAAACCCAATAGCGGGGCTGCATGGGAAGTTGCGCAGGCAATAACCTGTTCGATGGGATACCCGGCATCCCGATACACGCTCATCTCCTCAACAAGGGCCTGCCCGTGCATAACGCCGGCACTGCCGGCATCGGTTCCCAGGGCGATGCGGACACCCAGCTGACGGGCAATTCGAATCTGTTCGAGTTGATGATCAAAATTTTTCTGGACCACATCCACGGCTTCTCTACGGCGTTTCATCCGCTGTTTGAGCGCCTGCATGGTATAAGCCGTCGGCACCCAGGTTGTGCGGCTATCCGCCATCCGGTGCAGGTTATCTGTGCCCATGAAGAAGCCGTGCTCGATTGAATCGCAACCGGCATCGAGCGCTATTTTAACCGCTGCTTTGCCGTTGGCGTGTACCATGGTTTTAAAACCGCGTCGCCGGGCCGCCCTCACTGCAGCGATCATATCGTCTGATCCAAATTGCGGAGCCGTTTCTTGGCCGAAAACGGTTAAACTGTTTAATCCGGAATTCACGATTTTGATATGGTCAACATCCGCTCGTTCCTGCAGAACAGCTTCTACTAGACTCTTTTTTGATGGTAAACAGTGGCCGATTAAATGACCGTAACGCCCCGGCCGGTGCCAGGCCGTGCCGGCTGCTCTCACGACAATCGGCAGGCTTTTGACCGCCGGATGGGCTTTGGATCGGAGCACACCACCAGCCGCGTCGCCGCCATCGCGCACAGCCATTACGCCTGTGGCAAGATACTGCTTCAAATGCATTAAAATCCGACTGCGATCTTCCGGCGATCTAACACCCGCAGGGCGTAGCTGGGCGGTTGCCGGCAGGGCCAGGTGCACATGACAATCAATAAGCCCGGGTAAAAGTGTGCAATCGGAAAGATCCAGTACTGACGCCTCTTTTTTAGCAGACGGCGGCAGGGGTTCCGTTATTTTGCGAATCGATTGAATGATCCCATTATGCAGACCGATCCTCATTTTGCGTTGAACGGCAGCACCGCTGCCGTCAATCAGGCAGCCCGCATGAATATAAATCGGGTTATTGCGCATAAGGTGCCCATCCTCCATTTTTCCGAGCTGATCTCCCTGGCGCTGGGCATTGGCAAAAGCGAATACAACGGATGGTTTTCCCGCCACCTTGTGGACCCTAAGCCGTTGCTCAAGGCAATGAACTTATTTTAATAGCTGGGTGGGTCAATCTCCAGCAGCTCGCGGCGCAAAACGTCCAGGGCCGCTGCCGCAAACACTTGCTTGTGCATGCTGCGACGGCCAAACCAAAAATGAAACCGATGGCCGGTGGCTCCTTCAGGCGTTGCCAATCCGATACAAACCGTGCCGACGGGTTTGTCTGTAGTGCCGCCCGTGGGGCCGGCGATGCCGCTGGTGGACAAACCATAGGTTGCATGGGATATATTTCGCACGCCCCGGGCCATTTCAATTGCGGTTTCCTCATGGACGGCACCGTGGCGCTGGAGGGTTTCTGGCGATACTTTTAAAATGTCCATCTTGGCCTGATTCGAATAACTAACGCCGCCAAAGACAAAATAGGCGGAGCTTCCGGATACATTGGTTAACAGGTCGGCCAGCAGCCCGCCGGTGCAACTTTCTGCCAGCGCCAGAGTTGCCTGTTGTTGCATGAGAAGATCGCCCACCGCTTTTTCCATCGGAGCGCCCTGTTGGGACAACACATAATGGCCCATTTTCTGGGTGACCCAACCAACAGCCGCCGCCAGATCTTCATTCAATTGTCCATCTCGAGTGCCACTGGCATACAGCTTTACCAGAACTGCAGGAAATTGCACCTGCAATCCCAGGGTAACCTGCGGAAAGGCTTTTTTAAAACCGGCCAATTGTTCAAAGGCCCGGGATTCGGTTAACCCGAATGTCGACAGGGTCCGGCTTCGGTAAAACAGATGGTTGCTGCCCATGCGCTTGCTGATTTGCGGCAGGACGGCATCCGCAAATATCCGGCGCATTTCATCCGGTACGCCCGGAAGACAAAAAAAATGGCAGCCTCCGATTTTCAAACGAAATCCGGGAGCAGTCCCAACCGGGTTGGGGATACATTCGGCACCTTCCGGCAAATACGCCTGTTTGCGACTGGCAGCGTTCATCGTCCGCTGACGGGCTTTAAAAAAGGCTTCGACCGAATCAAGTGCGGCTGGATCCAGATCAAGCCCGACCCCTGCAGCTTTAGCAGCGGCTTCAGCGGTCAGGTCATCTGCCGTCGGGCCCAGACCGCCGGTGACAACTGCAATGTCCGCCCGGTTGCCAATTTCTGAAAATACGGTACCTAAATTTTCCAGATCATCGCCAACACTGGTGTGCCGGATAACCGCAACGCCAGTATTCGTTAGCCTTTCAGCGATATGAGCTGAATTGCTGTCGATAAGTGCACCTGTTCGGATTTCTTCACCGGTTGCCACAATTTCGGCATTCATGGTTAAGTTGCCTCCTGCCCTATATCAAACAAAATCAGTTTAACTGCATATTCATAACAAAATTAAAATTATCGAGGACGCGAGCGAGGACGAGGACGATGTTGTGCATTCCTTATTTCTCTTCGTACTCGTCGTCGTCCTCGTTCTCGATATCTAATATCTTTGAGCGACGATTCATTCTTTCCAGGCAATTCAGTTGATAATTTCTTTGGACATGACTTTATTTGGGTGGTGTCAAGACAAACACCTCCGGCGGCACCTCAACATTGACCCAGTATCGATGGATATCGAGTAAAAAATCGATCCCATCATCGTTGGACAGCCTCAGGCGCTGCGGCACCTCAAAGCCACCTACCTGCTGGGTGCTTTCGACTTCGGCGCGATATCTCAAAGAACCGGATCGGTGGTATACCTCAACCCGCTGAATCCGAGACAGGGTGGCATCATAAACTATTTTTTGCTGAATGCCCCACCAGCTATCTGTTAAAACCAGCGCAAATTGCTGATCTGATATTTCCTGATTGAATAGGACCGCATCGAATTGGGGCAATGGAATCCGGCCGCTCAGCAACGCAATAACATCACTGACGGATACGGAGATCGATATGAGCCTTTTTAAGTCCGGATCGTTGGTCGCCATTTTTCTGAATCGGGTCTGCTGGCCCTGGATTTCCAGGTAATAAAGCCAGCGACCATCAGCGGCTAATTTAACTGCCGGGTAACCAGAAATCAGCACCGCAATGCTAAATTTTTCCGGTTTTTCTCCGATCCAGGCGACTCGCTGGTCAAATTGCGTGAGGCCATTCTGCCTGATGGTGATGTTGCCAATGCCTTTGAAATTGACAAGCGCCTCATTTTGGGATTTGAGTGTTGAGAGCAGGTCCCGGACCTGAGCGGTCCGTGCGGCGGGGGTCACCGTCAACTCCCTGGCGGGTTTAAGCGCGGCACAACTCGATAATAAACAGGCAATCACGAATGCAGGAATGATTCGATACCAATTCATACCGGCTAGGAACCGTTGATGGTGATTTCGCGAATCTTTTGTTCGAGTTTTTCTTTATCTTTTTCTTTGTGCTGTAACGATTTTTTATAATATTTAAGGGCCTGGGGCTTGTTGTTCAATTTTAGATAGGCATCGCCGAGGTGTTCGAGCATAATCGGGTCATCCGGAACGATTTCAACCGCTTTTTGAAGATATTGCAAGGCCTTTTCAAATTCGCCCTTTTTATAATAGACCCAGCCCAGGCTGTCGGTAATATATCCGTCATTGGGCTTGTATTTAAGGGCCTCTTTAATCAAGCGCTCGGCTTCATCCAGGTTCGTCCCCAGATCTGCATAGGTATACCCGAGATAATTTAGGGCATTGGCGTGCTTGGGGTCCAGCTCAATGACTTTGCGCATGGTTGCCATCGAAGCCTCTTTCTTATTCCATTTATCGTAAACAACGCCGAGACGAAAGTAGTAGCGGGGATTATCCGGATCGGATTCGAGCGCCTGCCTTATAAATTCCTCGGCACGATCATATTGCTCCGCATCTTCATAGAACGTGCCTAGATAATATTTAAATTCTGCATTATCCGGATCATGATCGACCGCATCGGATAAAAGTTGAATCGCTTCTTCATTTTGTTTGTTTTCAGAAAGAATGTAGGACGCATGGATAACGGCATCTTCATAAAAACGTGATTCCGAGGTAACTTTCTTAAAATGATATAATGCCTTGGGATTATCTTTTTTCCCGTAATATGCAATACCGGCAATATGGTTTACTTCCGAGCTATCGGGCACGGCTTTTAGCATTCCGTCAATGATCACAATCCCCTGATCATATTTTTTCGGGTCTATATACAGTTGAATAAGTTTGATAATGACTTCAAACTCGGAAATGCTTCGCTGACCCAGCTTTTTAAATATTTTTTCGGCCTGGGCCACCTGGCCGTTGCGATAATAATAGTAGCCCAGCTCCATTGCCGCCCGGATGTTATTCGGGCTGCGCTTTAAAATATCCTGATACATCTGAAGCACTTTAGCTTCATTTTTTTCTTCTTTGTAAAGCTCGAGCAGCTCATATCGCGGTTCCATAAGGCCGGGTTCGATTTCAAGCGTTCGCTTAAATTGTTTTTCGGCCGCAGCCTGTTTGCCCTGTTTGGCATAAATTTTCCCCAGGTAATAATACCCGGTATAGTTGGCCGGAAAATGATAGATCATTTGTTTGAACACACGTTCGGCTTGATCGAAGTTTCCAGCCTCCAGATACATCCCACCTAAAAGCTGATAGACTTTTTCCTGTTTCGGATCCGTCGCGATAACGCGCTCATAAGCATCTATGGCTGCCTGATTGTCCTTGCGCACCTGGTTAATACCGCCATAAAGGATCAGCGATCGTATATCATCCGGGTGGTCTTTGAGGACTCCTTCAAGGATCGCCAGGGCGCTGGCATCATCTTTATTTTGCAAATAGACTGTTGCCAATTCACGCTTGAGATACAGCGATTGAGGATCCAGCTCTATTGCCTGTTGAAGCAACTCAATTGCTTTAGGCAAATTGCCCTTTTTGCGCTGGACCTGTGCCTCGGTAAAATAATAGTACTGGTTTACAGGTTGATCATCTCCCGATCGGCTAAACAATGAGGGCATTTTGCGGGTGGTATTCGTCGTACACCCCAAGATAAAAAAAACGACTACCAAGTGTATGGTCACCGCCAATCTAAGCAACTTCATGTGATGCATATCCTATCCAACATGTGATCCTGAATCATGCATAATAGCGACATAATCAAATAGTTTCATCGCGTATGAGGGACCCATATTATTTAATCGATGTCAGCTCAAAAATGGATCAGTTAATCGGCCCCGCTGCCTTCAGTGTAGGAAGCAAAGTCGGGTATTTCCCGCTTGAAGAATTCCCTCATTTTCTTAATGATATTTTTCTCAACCTGTCGCACCCGCTCTCTGGATATCCCGTAGCGGTCGCCGATTTCTTGTAACGTTACCGGGTTGTCTGAAAATATGCGCAAATCAAAGATCTCCAGCTCCCGCGGCGTCATCTTTTTTCTAAACTCCGCGATTTTATTGTGCAACAGAACTTCGATTTCCTTTTTGGACACTTTGTCTTCGATAGATTCGGTTTCGGTACTCACAAATTCGATTCTCTCGGTGTCAGAATCTTCCTTGAGGGGCGCATCCAGGGATACATCCCAGCCATCCAATCGCTGGTCCATGTCAACGATTTCGCGCTCGGAAACACCCAGTCTTTCTGAAAGCAGCTTGGGTTTGGGTTCAAAACCTTCGTCTATTAATTTTTGTTTTTCTTTTTTGAGTTTAAAAAAGAGTTTGCGTTGGCCTTGGGTGGTCCCAATTTTTACCAGACGCCAGTTGTCCATGATAAACTTAAGTATATAGGCTTTTATCCAGAAAGAAGCGTAATAGGAAAACTTGACATTTTTATAAGGGTCAAATTTTTTAACGGCTTGCATCAAGCCGATGTTGCCTTCCTGAATCAGGTCCAGTAAATTTTGCATCCACACCCGCTGAAATTCCAGCGCAATTTTAACCACTAGCCTCAGGTTAGACGTCACCAGTCGGTAAGCCGCATCCTTATCGCCTTTTTCGCGCACTCGGATGCCTAGTTCTCGTTCCTCTTCTCTGGTGAGTAATTTATAGTTACTGATTTCTGTCAGGTACCGTTGCAGTGGATCATATTTAACCAGCGCCTTCTCAGAAGTCTTGCCAGCGCGCTTTTTTGGAGTCAATGCTTTGGCACTTTTGGATGCTTTAACCGTCGACTTTTTTTTGCCCTTGACCGATTTAGACGCTTTGGATTTGCCAGTTTTAACGGTCGTTTTGGCTGGACGTTTGGCAGTGGTGGCTGATTTCTTTTCAGCGGCCTTGCTTTTTGTGGATGTTTTTTGGGCGGCGCGCTTGGCGCTTTTGGGGGTTTTTTTAACCGCAGAAGGGGACGTTTTGGTGCCCTTTTTCGCCTTGTCTTTTGCAGCCGTCGAGGCCTTCGCCGCCGCTAAACTTGATTTGCGTGCTGCTTTTGGGGCAGAACGCTTGGTCTTTTTGGCTGCCGTTTTGACCACAGCCATGGACCGTTTGACTGTCTTTCTGGTCGGTCTTTTGGCCGTTTTGGCCGTTTTCTTGGCTGCAACTTTGCTGCTGCCGGTCTTCCTTGTGCCGGTGCCTTTAACCGTGGAGGTTGTCTTTTTGACCGGCGAGCGGCTGGCCCTGGAGGTCTTTTTAGCCGGCGAGCGGCTGGCCCTGGAGGTCTTTTTAACCGTCGCACCGCCGGCCCTGGACGTCTTTTTAACCGCCGAGCGGCTGGCCCTGGAGGTCTTTTTAGCCGGCGAACGGCTGGCCCTGGACGTCTTTTTAGCCGGCGAACGGCTTTTCTGAGTCGTCTTTTTGGCCGCCGCTTTTGTTTTCCGGGTCGACTGTTTAACACCGGTTTTCTTTTGAACCGTTTTTTTGTTTTTAGCCGGCATATTTTTCATTGGTTGGGGTTCAAATTACATCTGCAACAGGCCTTAATACACGAAGAACAGCAATAGTTCCGTGCCTGCATTTTTGTGGACAGCAAAGCGAACCTATGATT
>CAZJHF010000143.1:0-9538 GCA_964545505.1 uncultured Desulfobacterales bacterium
CTTTGTGAACTTTGTGCCTTCGTGGTTAGAATAATCCTATTTAATCCTGCTGTCATCGGGTTAGCGGGCTTGATGAAAACAATCTCCGTAGCGTATCGTTTTCAGGGTTCCATCAGAACATTTCAGGATCAAGGCACCGGTATCGTCAACATCAACTGCTTTACCCGTAAAGACTTCCCGGGTCGTTACCACCCGTACTTGGCGATCCAAAGTCACCGTAAATTGCTTCCAGCGTTCAATCACATCGTCATATGCAGCCGCTTGCATTTGCGCTTCAAATGAATCCAGAAAGCGAGAAAGTATCTCTTTTTGCAGTACCCTGCGCCCCAAAAGCGCTCTGAGTGATGTCGCCGCCGGTTCAACCGGTGGCGGATTATTATTGACATTGAGACCGATGCCGATATTGATAAACGTTACCCGATCCGCTTCAGCCTCAAGTTCAGCGAGCATGCCGCAGATTTTACACTCGTCAACCAAAAGATCATTGGGCCATTTAACCCTGACATCTATGCCAAACATCTCATTTAATATCCCGGCAAGCGTCAATGATGCTAAAAAACTCACCCGAAAGCTTAAGACCGGTGGCAAATCTGGCCTTAAAACCATCGTAAAATAAAGGCCGCCTTTTTCAGATGACCACTGCCGGCCCAGGCGCCCGCGACCGTTCGTCTGGCGCCCGGCGATGACAGTTGTAAAATCCGAACAGCCCTTGCGCGCCAATTCTTTGGCCGCATCCATCGTAGAAGCCAGTTCGGCATTATAAATGAGTTTGGAATCTCGCCCTGTAAATTCCCATGGATAGGGAATGTCCGGGGAATTTTTCAGACGATACCCTTTGGCAGACGACACAACCTCATAACCCAGCGCCTGGAGTTGCTGTATATGCTTCCAGATCGATACCCGCGATATACCCAATTGTGCGCTCAGGGTCTGCCCTGAAACAGCCCCATCCTTTTCTCTCAGCTTTTCAAGAATCCGGCGCTTCATATTTACACCGCTTGTCATATTAATGTTCGGAATAACGCAAAAAAGAATGGCGGCATAAGTGTTGTCGCAAAAAAGCGTTCCGCCATCGGAACGTTTTTTTGACAACCACTCTAAAATCAACTGTTGGTTAACTATAAAAATGGGGAAGGTTAACGAAAATCAAAGGGGATGTCAATTGCAATGTGGTCGTTGGAAAAAGTGTTCAGGTGTCAGTGTTCAGGCGTCAGAGGTCAGAGGACGGAGGCCAGATGCAGGCTGTTGTCTGACCTCGTTCCTCTGATAAGCGGCCAGGCGCTATTCATCCAAATGAGACCGAACGTCGACGCCCCAGGAGGTTAAATTCTTGGTGATAAACGCAACCACTTGCCGGTGGGCGGCCTGGCCGTTGCCGACGATCGGGATGGGATTGCCGAACCTGAAATGAATCGCCCGCTGCGGATAGAGCGGTCCGATGTCTTTTAGCCAGCGGCCGCTGCCGTGAAAATCTGTCTTGAGCGCAACCGGCAGTACGGGTACGCCGGCTTTGCGGGCTAATTTCACGCCCAGTGTGTTGAATGTTTTTACATCAAACGTCGTGCTGCGGGTGGCCTGCGGGAAAACAACAACCGAGCACCCCTTTTGAATTCGACGCTGGCCTTGGTTTAAGACAGTTTTTAAATCCTCGCGCGGATTTTTCCGGTGAACGGCGATAAAATCGAGGGCTTGCATCACCCAGCCGATTACCGGATAGTGCCGTAACTCGTCTTTGATGATAAAGGTGACATCGTTGAAGGGCAGGGTTAATGACGGCAGAAGAACGGTCTCGAGAATGCTCATGTGGTTGGCGATAAAGACCAGCGGACCTTTATGGGAACTGAGCCCCTCAAGACCCGAGACCGTCAGGCGGCCGCCGGCGGATTCGACAGCCTTCATACAGTTCAAAGATGCACGCAGCCACCTTTCATTGTTGAGAGCGCCGCGGCGCCCCGCCAGACCTTCTTTAAGAAAAGCCAGGGCAATGCGGGCATAAAAGATATATTCCGGCCAGCCTGGAAAGTGATTGGCCAGCAGAAGCCGTCGAACCGGGGTTTGATACCCATGTTCGGCTGCGATAATCTGCCGAAATTGAGCGTTATCCATGTTTGATGAATCCACCTGCTGTGTGAAGATGTGATACCGTAAATGAAACAGCGGGTTGGTGTCAATTGAATATTGCGGCGGGATTATAATCGGTCAAGCAGCTTTTGGTGGATATCGTCAAACCCCCCGTTGGACATCACCAGAATAAGGTCGCCGGGGACAGCATGTCGGCCCAGAAATTCGACAATGGCATCGGTGTCTGCAAAAAAATGGGCATCCTGGCCGCGCTGTTTCAAATCCGCAACAAGCTTTTGGGAAGAAAATCTTTCGGCAGCGGGAATCTTCTCCAGCAACGGCGGTTGGCGGATACAGATCAAATCGGCAAAATCAAAAGCCAGTGGATAAACATCTTGGAAAATATCCCGCATGCTTGAGTTTGTGCGGGGCTCAAAAACCGCTATCAGGCGCCGGGGCGCATGAAATGACTTAACCGCCGTGACGGTTTCCCGCACTGCGGTTGGGTGATGGGCAAAATCATCCATTACCGTGATTTGATTTTTACGTCCGCGGATTTGCTGGCGACGCTTGATGCCTTCAAAGGTTGCAAGCGCACCACCGATATCTGCAGGCGACAAGCCTAAATCATCTGCAATGGCAATAACCGCCAGTGCATTGTACAGATTATGCCGGCCGACCAGCCGGGTTTTAAAACGGCCATACGACTGTCCGAATCGCAGCACCTCAAAACCGCTCCAGGGCGCATCAATCTGAATGTCACCCAGACGCCATTTGGAATCAACATCGCTGCCGTAAAATTCGATCCGGCAACAGGCGTTGGAAATGATCCGGCGGATATTTTCATCTGCATCAAAGGCAAGCAGCAGGCTCGAGGGTTTGAGCTGTTTCAGAAAACGGCTAAAGATCGCCTGGACGTGGTCAAGGTCGCGAAATATATCGGCATGGTCGAATTCCACGCTGGTCAACACGCTAATGGCGGGATCAAAGTGCATCAATTTGGGGCCCTTGTCGAAAAAGGCCGTATCGTATTCGTCGCCTTCGATAATAATCGGATCTCCATTCCCCAGCCGGTAGTTGCTGTCAAAGTTCTGCAAAATACCACCGATCATATACGACGGGTCCATTGCGCCTTTGTACAGCATCCAGGCCAAAATAGATGCGGTGGTCGTTTTGCCGTGGGTGCCTGCCACCAAAAGCGCCTTTTTATCTTTAGCAAAAAACCGATTCAATGCCTGGGGCATCGAACAGTAGGGGATCTCCATTTGTATCATTTGCTTGACTTCCGGATTTTGGCGGGTGACAGCGTTCCCAACAATTACCAGATCCGGTCGACCGGAAAGGTGGTCGCCCTCAAAGCCGTCCATGATGTGAATCCCCTCCTGCCGCAAAAAATCACTCATGGGGGGATAAATTTTTTGATCTGAACCGGAAATGTCAAACCCCTGGCGTTTAAGCATGCAGGCCAGAGCACCCATTCCAGTTCCACAGACGGCGATCAGATGGATTTTGTGCGCGTTTTGCGGAATAACGTTTTTGCTTTCAGACATCGTTGAGTTCCCCTCAATGGCAAATTGAGCAGCGTCGCATGGTGATATTTATTCCGGCGGGATGAAGTACGACAAGCGGTGGGTCAAAAAACATCCGTTACCAGGGACTATTCACCCTCCAAAATAGACCTGAGATGCTTTGATAGATTTTGCAAATTAAAGGGTTTTTGGATAAAACCATTACATCCCCGATTCAGAATTTCAGAGGCCTGACCGTTGATGCTAAACCCACTGGAAAGCAAGACTTTCACGTCCGGTTTGATTTTTCTAATACGGTCATAGGTCTCACCGCCCCCCATCTTGGGCATAATCATATCCAGCACGACCAGATCAATTTCTTGCGGGTGCTTTTTGAATGTCTCGATGGCCTCTTTGCCGTCTCTGGCGATAAAAACCTGATAGCCCAGCTTTTTGAGCATGCGCGTACCGACATCAATGATCATATCCTCATCATCGACCAGCAGCACGGTCTCCCGGCCTTCAACAAATTTCTCGCTGGCTTTTTTATGGACCGGTACGGCCTTGCCGGAAGCCGGCAAATAGATCTCAAATTTGGTCCCCTGCCCCTTTTTACTATAAACATTAATAAAGCCTTCATGATTTTTAACGATACCGTAGACCGAAGCCAACCCGAGCCCGGTGCCACGGCCCATTTCTTTGGTCGTAAAAAATGGGTCGAAGATGCGTTGCTGAATGTCCTCATCCATTCCAATGCCGGTATCTGCGATCGATATTTTAACGTAATTGCCACCTTTGACATAATATGGGCTGTATTGATCTTGATCAATGGTAACGTTTGCGGTGCGAGTGGTTAGCGTTCCACTGCCGGGCATGGCCTGCAACGCATTCAGATAAAGGTTCATCAATACCTGCTCGATCTGCCCCCGATCCGCCTCGACGCTCCAGAGATCCGGCTTGGCTTCATTTTTAAAAATGATATCCTTATTGGTACGGCCGAACATGAGATTTTGCTCGTTGATCAATTCATTCAGATTGAGCAAACTGATTTCATATTTGCCGCCCCTGGCAAAGCCCAGCAATTGTTTGGTTAGGTCGACGCCATTCTGAACATATTGTTCAATTTTTTTTAGATTTTTAACAAAAGGTGAATGGCGTTCAATATCCAGGAGAGACAGTGAAATATTGCCCTGAATTCCCATGAGAAGGTTATTAAAATCATGCGCAATACCACCGGCTAAAGTGCCGATGGCTTCCATTTTCTGGGCCTGGCGCAGCTGCCTTTCCAGACGAACTTCATGGGAAACATCCCGTTGAACGCTGACGTAATTGGTAATTGATCCGGCTTTATTTTTAATTGGAGATACAGTGGCTTCGGTTTCGTACAATGAATGATCCTTGCGTTTGTTAATCATTCGTCCTTGCCAAATTTCGCCGCGCTGCAGGGTATCGATAATGGTGCTGAAAAAGGCTTTGGAATGCTGCCCGCTGTCCAGCAATTCGATCTTGGCACCCATAATTTCGGGGCGTGAATATCCGGTGATTTTTTCAAAAGCCGGATTGACATATTCGATAACCCCTGCGGAATCGGTGACGATAATAGACTCAGCCGCGTGTTCAACTGCGGTAACCAGTTGTGTCTGTTCTTCAATGGTGCGCTTGAGCCCGGAAACATCAACTGCAAATACAGCCAGTCCGCTGTCGGCTTCAGCTGAATCAAGTGCGGATACATTGAGCAGGACGGTAAGGGGCTGTCCCGATTTGCAGCGCGCGGTTGTTTCTGAAGTCAGGGCTGTCTTGTGGCCCAGGCATTGTGCGATCGCGGACTTCTGCTCGGTGGTCAAATCAAACAACAGGTCAAGCGGTCGCCCCATGATTTCAGACTGGCTCAATCCGCTTATGCGCATTACCGCCTGGCTGGCAAACACAATCCGACCGTGGGGATCGGTGGTGATGGCGAAACCGTTGAAATGATCAATCAGGGATGCAGGCTCAGTGCCCGGGCGGGCTTGCAGAAAATGCGGCTGCGGGTGCCCAGATTTATTTTCGGGGGTCAATTTGGCCATAGGTTCACCGGCTCCGTTCTTCCTCCCAGTGCAAACCGGTCTAAATCTGTTGAAGTCGATCCGGTATTCCACCGATCATCGACCGGATATGCCCTTAGGCCCAAACCTCTGAACGATACGCGCAAAGACTGTTAACGATGCGACGGGCTTGCACCCGTCTATCAACCCCCCTCTTGGCCGCTCGTGATGATGATGTAAGTGATTAAAAAGTCTTTAGTATCCAAACGCTGTTCGAACACCGTCTTGTAAAACAGGTATAATCCATTATGGCAAATATTTGCATAAAAATCAATGCATTTACAATCCTACCCGTAGGCCTTAATTTTATCAATCAGGCCGTCTTCAAGCTGCTCTTCCCATTTTACGTTGATAAAGTATTCATTGAACAACTGGGCATGCACGCCTACAATGCGACCTTCCTGATCGATGTGTATTTCAGGAAAAGATCCACGCAGGGTACATTTCAGGGTCAGACGACACCCCAGCAGCGATTCGGCTGCGGTTGGCGAGGTATTCATGATAAACGAAACGCCGCTGGCGGAAATGTCGGAAAGATCCGCTTTAAAAGCCTTGCTGTCTTGTTGGTCCAGAATTTGAACGGATGCGTTGCCGGCTATGGCATATCGCGGGTGAGTACGCCTCTCGAGCTCCTTTTTCAGAAGCAAATCTTTTATGGGCTCCAATCCGGTGCAGTAATCCTGCAATTTATTGGCCAGATTGGGCGCATTTGCCTGCCATTTCTGCAAGACGGTTTTATCGACAAAACGTAATTTGACCGTTGAATGGGCCATCACGGAAGTTGTGCAGGTCGAATTGGTAAAAAAGGTATCCTCACCGGCAAGATCGCCGGGTCCCAGTGTTTTCAGCAGGATGGCGTGTTTATCCTTATGATAAAATAACTTAACCTGACCGGCATTTATGAAATACAGATTTGGATTCAGCTCGCCCTGCCGGAAAATAATCTGCTCCGAGTCATAGACCGCCGATTGCATGCCATAATAAAGTGTAATCGATTCTTCTTTTGTCAAATGTTTATACAGATGAGACCATGTTTCCATGTGCGCTTCGTCTATGGCGCTCAACTTTGCGTTCTCAATAATTTCAGCAGATTTGACAATTTCATCCAATGCCATCGAATCGACTTCAAAAAGTCTTTCGCGCAGTGATTCCGCTTTAGCAAAGTCATGCGCTTGTGCGCATCGGCCAATCAAGTCAAAAAGCAACTCAACGGCCTGCTCTTTCTTGTTGTCTTTTAAATAGGTCTCAACTAATTTTTCCTGAGAACTGAAATCTTCCATTTTTGCGCTCTCCTTGGCCATCATTTCATCATTATGCAATACAGGAACCGTAAGATCCAGCACGGCAGACCGTGCGACCATCGCCATCTCCATCTGACGCCATCAGTTGAGTTTTGCCAGGGTGCGCTCGGCCGCATCAAGGGTCGCTTCAATGTGCTCGGTCTCATGGGCGGCGGAGACAAATAAGGCTTCAAACTGAGAGGGCGCAATGTAAATTCCCTCCCGGCGCATCCCGTTATAAAATGCTGAGAATTTTTCTACGTCACTGGTTTTGGCATCATCAAAATTGTGAACCGGTCGGTCATTAAAAAAGAACCCCAGCATGGAGCCAACCCGCTGGGTCTGCACGGGTATGTCCGCTTTTCGGGCAAGGTTTTCAAGACCGGACAATAGCTGTTCTGCTTTTTGGTCCAGGGCTTCGTAAAACCCGTCTTTTTGAATTTGTTCGAGGGTTGCAATTCCGGCTGCCATGGCCACTGGATTGCCGGACAACGTTCCAGCCTGATAGACGGATCCCTGCGGTGCCACCTGGGACATTAAATCATGCCTCCCGCCGTAAGCACCCACCGGCAGTCCACCGCCTATGATTTTTCCAAAACAGGTCAAATCCGGATAAACGCCATACAGGGACTGAGCCCCACCGTAGGCCACGCGAAAGCCCGTCATGACTTCATCAAAAATCAGGATCGAGCCGTAGCGATCACACACCTGCCTGAGACACTCCAAAAAGCCTTTTTGCGGCGGCACCAATCCCATGTTGCCCGCCACCGGCTCGACAATGATAGCAGCGACCGAATCGCCTTTTTCCGCCATCACCTGCGTTAGCGAGTCTACATCATTATAGGGAAGTGACAGCGTATGTTGGGCGATGGATTCAGGTATTCCCGGACTGCCTGGAATACCGAGGGTGGCGACACCCGAGCCTGCCGCAACCAGCAGGGTATCGGCATGTCCGTGGTAGCACCCATCAAACTTTATGATTATTTCCCGTTGCGTAATTCCCCGTGCCAATCGCACAGCGCTCATGCTGGCTTCGGTGCCCGAATTGACCATGCGAACAATTTCTACCGAAGGAACGGCATCAATCACCATTTGCGCAAGCTGCACTTCAAGATCAGTTGGCGCCCCAAAGCTCGTTCCGCGTTCCAATACGGTGGTAACAGCTTCAATAACCACCGGGTGGCGGTGTCCTAAAATCATCGGCCCCCATGAGCCGACGTAATCAATATAGCGATTACCATCAGCATCAACAATCAGGCACCCCTTGGCCCGATCGATGAAAAGCGGATCCGCTCCGACTGATTGACATGCCCGCACGGGGCTGTTGACCCCCCCGGGAATTAGCGTTAACGCACGCGCATACAGTTTTTCAGAGTTGGATAAATTCATTTGAATGGTATCCTTTCAGTCTAGAAAACGCCTCGGATTTTGCCCTAAAAGTCGCCAGAATCATAGGCCCACTCCTGAGTCAAGCCAGCGCCGTCTGGCGGTCGGATAAGACGGTCCTAGCGGCGGAGGCCAACAAAAAAGTTGACATTTCTAATGGTTATGAAAAATATCAGATAGAGCCAAACAGGTCAAGAATGCATATGGTAAAAACAAAGACACCCCGGAGCCTCTCAAAATATCTTGCTTACATGCTGGAACGGCGGCCCGATGAGTTCGGGCTGGTTCTCGACCAGCAGGGGTACGTTAAAATCAAGCAACTGCTAAAGGCCCTCAACGAAGAAAAAAGCTGGAAGCATGTGCGCCGATTTCATTTAGACGAAATTCTGTACAGCATCCCGGATCCCCCGTTCGAAATCTTAGACAACCGCATTCGTGCCAGACGGCGCGAGCATTTGCCCCGGCCCAATGCCTCACCGCAGCTGCCCAAGCTTTTATACACCTGTGTCCGCAAAAGAGCCTACCCCTTTGTGACGCAGAAGGGTATTTTCCCCAGTGGGTATCAGCAGGTGGTGTTATCCGCCAACCCGGATCTGGCAAAACGGATGGGAAAACGGAGCGACTCACAGCCGGTCATGCTCAGCGTTCATGTGCAGGCTTCGGTTGAGAACGGTGTTTTATTCCAGCAAATCGGTGAATTGCTTTTTTTGGCGCCATCCATACCAGCCGGCTGTTTTAGTGGCCCGCCATTGCCCAAAGAAAAAGTCCGGACCCAAAAACAGACACCGCCTTCTAAATCATCAACGCCACAGGAGAGCGGCAGTTTTGCGGTCAATCTGGACAGAATTGCCGGTCAGGACGGCAATACGGCCAAAACCCCGATAAAAAAATCGGCCTGGAAAGGCAAAAAAGAACGCCGTAAAAAACAGAAAAGAAAAAGAGAGCGCCCGCCCTGGCGCAAATAAAAGGCCGCTGGACGCGGCCTTTTGCTAATCCCTATTTGTTTTTTAATAATGGTTATTTAAATGATATCGGCAAGTCAGGATGACAAGAGGGTTTTGTTCTTGATCTGCAAAAATAAATTGACATCCGGTGGCGAACTTGTTACCAAAATCTCCCGATCACAGAGAAAAGCAATCACGGGCCACTAGCTCAACTAGGCAGAGCACCTGACTCTTAATCAGTAGGTTATAGGTTCGATTCCTATGTGGCCCACCAG
>CAZJHF010000144.1:0-9504 GCA_964545505.1 uncultured Desulfobacterales bacterium
AGCGTTTATAAAATAGATGTGTAATCCATTTATCCTGGAGAACACAGCCATTGAGCGTTAGATGCATTTTTTGAGATGGGTTCTAATCATTTTAATAAACATGCGAGTCTCCGTCATATGGTATACCTTTCCTGATATCCATCAAGCTCGGCCCCAAAACGAACCCCATCGGTTTGATGATCAAATCGTCTATGCTTCCCCATTAACAGTATACCGCTAAACCAAATGCCCTCGTCATTGACAATATCCATATCGGCTATATACTATCGGGAACTGTTTTACTTTTCTGATTGCATTTACTTGAAATTACGATGCTTTGTAGGAGATTAGAGATGAAGATAGCTATAGTTATATTATTTTCAACGACTATTATCGGTTTGATCTTGAGCCCAAGCATGAAGATCACACCCTTAATGCCAAACCAAATTTCAGAATCGGTGATGATGATTATTTTAGGTCTGTCACTGATTGGTGTGGCTCGAATTTTGCGGGCTGAAAGTATACGTATTTAAAAAAGAGTATGCCGTAAACAGGGCAGAACCATTTATTTGGTTCTGCCTTTTCTATGTGACCTGACCATAATAAGCTACAAATTTTGCTGGCCTTTGGCTGCCCCATCACTGATTAACCTTTGCAGTTATAAATACAACCTGCCGACTCGCTGCCCTAATTCAAGAGGTCTCTATGGCCGGCATCGGCCCGATTTAAAAAGCATTTCAGCGTTTTTTACTAAAATACGGGCTTTGGGGCAGCAGGCCGTCAACAAAAGGCGGTATTTAAAAAATCACATCATCATTTCCAGCAGAAGGGGTGACAAAAATGGGCACACCTCTTGAAGATAAATCATCGGTGAGCGACATCCGCAAACGATTTGACGGGGAGGTCGAGCGGTTTTCCAATCTTGAGACCGGAACAGCAACAATAGTGGATGCATCCCTGGTGATGGAGCTGATAACGCAGGCGGCCCTGAAGTCGACCCCCAATATTCAACGCGTCCTGGATATCGGCTGCGGTGCAGGCAATACCACCTTAAAGCTATGTGAATATGTTTCCCCTTTTGATTGTGATCTGGTTGATCTGAGCTTACCCATGCTGGAAAAGGCCCATGAACGGATTGCAGCCGTCAACGCCGGCAAAATCAGAATATGGCAGGGCGATTTTCGCGAAATCAATTTGCCCGCGCACGGTTTTGATGTCATCCTGGCAGCAGCTGTCTTGCATCATTTGCGGGATAACCCGGATTGGCAAAAAACCTTTAAAAAGATTTATCAATTGACTGCCCCCGGCGGCAGCGTGTGGATTACCGATCTGGTGGCTCAGGAAACTGAACCCGTTCAGGCGCTGATATGGCAACGGTATGGCGAATACCTTTGCGCTCTGGGGGGCGAAGAATATCAACAAAAAGTCTTTGATTACATCGACAGGGAAGATTCACCGCGGCCGGTGACCTACCAGCTGGATTTGCTTCGCAAAGTCGGCTATGATCAGGTCGAGCTTCTGCATAAAAACACCTGTTTTGCGGCTTTTGGTGCCATTAAAACCGCACGTTAACTAACAGATGGGCACAACCAAATCACTGCTTTTGTATTTCTTCTGCCTGCTGGGGCTGGCCGGTTTTGGCATCATTATTTTTGAAATTTTTAAAAAATGGCAATTCATCAGCACAGGTCTGAGTCCCATATGGATTATCGTACCCATTTGGATGTTATTTAGCGCCAAGCAAGCCACAAAGTCACACTATTGGACAAACAAGTTTAATTTATCGCCAATTGTCGTCAAGCGCATCACGATCTTTTTAAATCTCATTCTGATCATGCTGGGCTTATTGGCTTTGATCAGCCTGCCCTTTCTGTGGTTCGGTGTCATTGAAGAACTCGGGATGCAAAATCGCTAAACCGTTGGCTGGAAATAGTTTTAAGTGTGAGACCAATGATTGATTTTTGAGTTACAGGTTCTCTGCTGCGCGTTTGACCTCGACGTAATAAGCCGCTGCCAGGGCCGCCGTACAGCCGTCGGCAGCCGCCAGTACAATTTGGCGCCCGTATTTTTCCCTTAAATCTCCGACGGCAAAGACGCCGGGCAAATTGGTCTCACATTTCCCGTCGGTACAGACATACCCGTCTGAATTGACTCTGGTGCCCGCTGGGACCAGCTGGTTGTTGGGATCAAAACCAATAAAAATAAAAACGCCATCCGTGGATAGTTGCCGTGTTTCACCGGTCCGGGTGTTTTGCAGATCGACGGCGCTAACCTGGTCGCCATGCGACCGGATGGCGGTGACAACCGAATCCCAGAGAATTTCAATTTTCTTATCAGCCTGAATACGCTCTTGTAAAATCATGCTGGCCCGCAGCGCATCCCGTCGATGAACCAGATAGACCTTAGACGCAATTTTGGATAGATACAGGGCCTCTTCAGCAGCTGTGTCACCACCACCGACAACCACCACGGCTTTGTTTCTGAAAAAAAAGCCATCGCAAACCGCGCAGTAAGAAACGCCTTTGCCGTAAAATTCATCTTCGCCGGAAATGTTGAGTTTGCGTGGCTGGCCACCGGAGGCCAGAATGACCGCATGGGATTTCAGGTGTTCTTTATGATCCAGCTGCACGGTGTGCCAGTCAAGGCCCGGTTCCACAGCGGTGACTTCCCGGGACAGAACTTCCAGGTTATAGGATTTGGCATGATCCAGAAATTTGTCAGACAGATCGTAGCCGTTTATGTTTTTAAACCCGGGATAGTTTTCAACCGCATCTGTTAACGTCATCTGGCCGCCCGCAGATCCTTTTTCAATCAAAACGGTACGCATCGATGCTCTGAGGGCATATATTCCGGCCGACAGACCGGCAGGACCACCACCAATAATAATCATGTCATAATATTCACGATTTGCCATACGCTTCACCTCCATTTAGCGGCCCCGCAAGCATTTCAGGGGTTCGTTGTTGATGCGGCTAGGGGATGCCGTCAAACTGAATTTTATATACAAATCTGAAATAATTTATAATATTGAAGAATGCGGACCGATAAGGGACTGCCTGATCAATTTGTATATAGGATTGTTATAGCCAAAAATAAATTAAATTTCAAATATTTATCACCACCTCTCATCAACTGGCCTTATGGAAATCCAGGTTAAATGTTGATGAGATATTGACCTCAGCTCTGAAATTGGTGTAATTTAAAATACTTTTACACTAAAAAATCGAATTTTCATATCTTGCGGAATCCAGCGACCATCAGAACCGATGGTCTGACTTTATTTACCTGATGCTGCAGTCTGCGCATCACAAATGTTTCTTGCTTAATGTTGTGGTTTAAAAAAAAGCTGCAAAGGTTTGGTAATGAACAATTTTATCGAACAATTAACAGATATTGTTGACCAAATAAGATCTCTGCGTGAAATCATTATCACCAATATCGTTTTGATCGGTCAGACACCTGCGCCGACTTTCAGAGAAAAAAAGCGCAGTAAATTATTCATGGAACGCCTGGCCGAGTTCCAGGTGGATGAAATCACCACCGATGGTTATCGCAACCCGATTGGCATTATTCGCGGAACAGATGCCAGCAAGCCGCCTATTTTTGTGCTGGCCCACATGGATACCTTTTGCGATAAAGATCGACCGTTGAATTACATGATCAAGGCAGACACGATCACTGGCGCCGGGCTATTAGACAATTCATTGGGCGTGGGCGTGATGACATCTTTACCGGCTATATTTAAAAAATTGGAGCTTAAATTTGAATCCGATATCGTGCTAGCCGGCACCATCCAGTCCATTGGCAATGGTAACCTGCGGGGCGTCAGACATCTGTTAAAAACATGGCCCACGCCCATCAGGGGCGGCGTATGTGTAGAAGGTATTGAACTGGGCCGACTCAATTACTACTCAGATGGAATGATCCGTGGCGAAATTGGGTGCACGATTTCTGACGAAAGCAATCGCTTGAGCGAATATACACCCAATGCGATTATCATCATAAATGAGGTCATCAACAACATACTGAATCTGAAACTCGCCCAGCGGCCCCGATCGCGAATTGTAATCGGCCGCATCAATGGCGGTGCCAATCATGGACGATTGGCCCCCGAGGCGAATCTGGGATTCGAGATACGCAGCGATTCCTACAGGGTTGTCAAAGACCTATTCGCTGAAATCAGAGATATTGTTGAAGGTATCGGTCACCGATACGAAGCCGAGATTAATCTAAAAACGATCAGTAACTTGAAGGCGGCGCGTCTCAAACATAACCACCCGCTGGTTAAACAGGCTGCCGCTATTTTAAATGCGCTGGGGATAAAACCGGTCACCAAGCCGACTGAATCGGCGCTTTCGATATTTCTTTCCCGAAAGATTCCGGCAGTTACCTTGGGTGTTACCTATGGAGAAAACCGCTATAAAGATAATGCCACCATGGAAATTGAACCGATGTATAAGGGGATCGCGCAGATTATTGGTGTGCTAAAGGCGATCGACAGTGGGGTATGTGATGAGCAATAACTGGCTTGACAAAAATACATTTCACTATTCGGATTTTAAGGATTTGAACCGGTTGGTTGCAGAAAAGGAAAAAAAAGGCCTTAAAATCTCATTGTGTCTGCCGACCCTCAATGAAGAAAAGACGATTGCCAAAGAAATTATCATTATGAGATCAGAATTGATGACCCGTTATCCGCTATTGGATGAAATCGTGGTTGTCGATTCCGGTTCTAGCGATCAGACCCGTGAAATCGCGCGGTCTTACGGTGCTGATGTTTTCCAGGCCAGCGATATTTTATCCCAGCTGGAGCAATTTAAAGGCAAAGGCGAAAATCTTTGGAAGGCGCTCTATATTACCAAAGGGGATATCATCATTTACCTGGACGCCGACATTAAGAACATTCACCATCGCTTCGCCTATGGCCTGCTGGGCCCATTGCTGCTGTACGATAACATCAGATTCGTAAAGGCTTTTTATGACCGGCCGATTTCAATCGGCAAGAAAAAGATGCGCCCGACCGGTGGCGGCCGCGTCACAGAACTTGTCATCCGACCCCTGTTTTCCTTGTTTTTCCCGGAGCTCACCCAGCTGATTCAGCCACTTTCCGGAGAATATGCCGGTTTTCGCGAAGTTTTTGAACGTATACCGTTTCCGATCGGCTATGGTGTTGAAACCAGCATGAATATGGATATTTACGAAAAATGGGGCCTGGATGTCATGGCACAGGTAGATCTGGACCGCCGCATCCATCGGAATCAGGATACGAAAGCACTGGGCCGGATGGCCTTTGTGATACTCAAAACCTTTATCAATCGCAAAATACGACTGGGATTAATCGATTTAAAAGACGACCTGTATGATGAAATGATTCAATATAATCTCGTTCGTGACCAATATGAGCCCGATATTTTTAAAATCGAAGATTACGAGCGGCCTCCGATAATTGAAATCCCCGATTACCGCGAAAAGTTTAAAGTCGACCGCCCAAAGGTACAAAAATACCAGCAAGCATGATTGCAAAAAGATTTGGCAATGACTACCGAAAACGATTTAAAACTCATCGACAACTGCAACCGCCACCTGAACTATCTGCGCATATCCATCACCGACCGTTGTAATTTACAATGCCGCTATTGCGTGCCGCAGGAACTCATCCCAAAACTGTCCCACACGGATATCCTGACCTACGAAGAAATTTTAAGGGTCGTGCGGGTTGCCACCCGACTGGGCATATCAAAAGTGCGCGTTACCGGTGGCGAACCGCTGGTTCGCAAAGGTGTTTATGATTTTTTGCAACAACTGGTGACCAGTGAAGGCCTCAAGGACGTATCCTTGACAACCAACGGTGTTTTGCTGCACGCTAACCTCACTAAAATTCAGTCTGCCGGCATATCCAGAATCAATGTCAGCCTGGACACCCTCGATCGGCAAAAATTTCACGACATCACCGGTTTTGATGATTTTAAACAGGTCTGGCAGGGAATCCTGAAGGCACACCGGATGGGCTTTTATCCGATCAAGCTCAACATTGTGGCGCTGCGCGGCGTTAATGATATGGAACTGGTTGAAATGGCGCGTCTCTCATTACGATTCCCCTTTCACATTCGCTTTATTGAATACATGCCCATCGGCCGGGCCGATTTTAGACCGGAGTCACTTTTACTGGTGCCGGAAATAAAAGATCAAATCGGCGTTTTGGGAAATCTGATAGCGGTCCAGGAAGACAGGCACGATGGCCCGGCCCAGCGCTATCGATACCCGGATGCTAAAGGTGAGGTCGGTTTTATTCCGGCAATCAGCCAGCACTTCTGTAACAAATGCAATCGCCTGCGGTTAACCGCCAGCGGTCAACTCAGACCCTGTTTGTTGAGTGACCATCAGGAAGATTTGAAAAAAGTTCTCCGGGAAAATGGTTCTGACCGGGACCTGGCGGATATATTTATCAGGTCCGTGAATCATAAACCATCAGATCATAACCTGGTCTCCCAGAAGCCTGCCCATGTTTGTGGGCAGATGCGGGCCATCGGAGGATAAAGAAAGCCCGGATCGCAGCAGTGGGAGGCTACATTTACTCGCGCACATTCTATGGATGCAATCCGGGCTTAAAGCGCTAAGCCTGAAGCGGTTGGTGGCGCTCACTGAAGATGCCACAACGTATCACAGGCCTATGAAAATGAGCAATTACCAAAACCGAACCGACAGGTCAAGTTTTTTTTTAACACAGGTGCATTTTTTTAACTTAAATTAATCAGCAACATTTCTGCGATGGAGGGTCTTATGGAAATCATCACCGTAAAAATTGAAAACCCCGACGGGCTCAATTTTATCCTGGGCCAATCGCACTTCATCAAAACGGTTGAAGACATTTACGAGATAATGATTACCACTGTCCCCATGGCTAAATTTGCCGTGGCATTCTGTGAGGCTTCCGATAAATGCCTGATCCGGCATGCGGCAACTGATGAAGCCCTGCTGAAACTGGCCCAGCAAAATGCGCTCAACCTTTCTGCCGGGCACAGCTTTATTATTTTTTTGAAAGACCTTTTCCCCATTAATGTGCTCAATGCGCTAAAAAATGTCCCCGAGGTCTGTCGCATCTTTTGTGCAACGGCCAACCCGGTGGAAGTCATCGTAGCGGAAACCGAGCTGGGGCGCGGAATTTTAGGGGTCATTGATGGGTTCAAGTCTAAAGGCATAGAGGATGAAGCGGAGATAGAAGTCCGCAAAGAATTTCTTAGAAAGATCGGCTACAAACTATAAGACCCTAAAACCAAGCTAACACTTTGAAAACACTTCTATTATAGAAATATTAGGGGACGCTTTTTTTCTTTGACATTCGCAGGAATACGGTTTATTTAACAGCTTGAATCCATCCTTTGTATGGTGTCTCGGCCAACACCATACGGTTCAAATAATGTTGTCCTAAAGAAATGTGCCACGCAGGGTAAAGGGGGGAAAGAATGATTGGATCCGAGCAACGTGATGCGACCCGCGTAAAACACAAAGCCAACATCCTGCTTGAAAATTTGCCGGCAGGCACCCACCACAAAGCCAAAATGTACAATTACAGTCGCGGCGGTATGTATTTTGAATCAGATTATGCTCCGCTGCCCGGCACTGAAATCTATATTGGCATCGAACGCTCTCCGTATGATGACAGCCCCGATATCTATCGGGTTCAGGTTCAATGGCGACGAGAACTGGCCGCTTCAAACTCCAGTTACACATTCGGCGTCGGTGTTAAATATCATTGTCCGATCGAATCCTAATACCGTAAAAGCGAACACCCGATCCCTTAGTCAAACATCAACATACAGCGCCCGGACTTTTATGAGTCCCTGGTTGCGTCCCAACAGCCAGCCGAATGGATTTAATGCCCCAATCATCAATGCCTGATGCGTTTTTGTCCCCTTACACACCGGGACCCCAATAAAAAACCTCACCGAATGCTATAGCCCAGTCAAGGCCTATCACTCCGGGTAATAGGTGTTTGTGACCGTGATAGAATTAATATTAAATTATTTCAACAGAGTATGACAATTTTTATTTAATATTGTTTGACTGAGCGCAACAAATTCTTACTTTATAAATGTTTAAAATAAGCTCTGACAAATGTGGGTTCGGCAGCAATTTAAACCATTAGACAGGAAAGGATCTAACATGGAGGTAAAAGATTACTGTAAGGCAATGTTGGCTGAGGTGTCTGCGTGGAAAGAAAAACTTGAGGCAATGAAAAAGGTAGCCGACAGCTATGGAACTGAGCAAAAAGAAAAGATACTTCCCCTGGTCGGACAAATAGAACAGGAGGTCGTCACTGCGCAAATGCGCGTGCAGAAGCTTGAAACAGAGTGCCCTTCTGACTGGTCGCCCTTAAAGAATGAATTGGATGATCTATTTGGCACCATCGGAAGCAGTGTCGACCGCGCCTGGCGCGACCTGGCTCCGGGTGAAGTTGGCGGTTAGCAGATAATCGGAGGAGGGGTTTTGACCTCTCCTCTGAAAGCAATTAGCCCATCTGGTCGTTACCTGTCCATTTTGACGCTCTATTTCTGCTCTAACATGGTTGAGGAGTCGAGCCGCTCCTTAGATAATCATACCCGAATCCAAGACCTTAACCATCCCCGGCTACTCATTAATGCAAATATCTGTCTTCGCCAAGCCGTGATTGTCGCAGAGACCTGCTCCGCTTTTTTCAGGCATGCCTCTGGTGGTTTTTCAGATGGTGTATCAAACTATTTGCAATTGTGGCCGTTGACTGCACAATTCCGCGCGCCATACTTGCATCAATGATCTGACCTCTGGTCATGGCGCCAACAGCATAAATTGCACTTGACTGATTTGTCTTACCGCCAGAATCCCGTCGAATAATACAATGCGTCCGGGGATCGATCCGCACGCTTCCCGTTTTGTAAACAAGTGAATTCGATTCCTGTTGACCGGCTGACAGGGTGGCCTGTATTTTTCCGGATTGGACATGCTGGCTTTCTTCATTTTGAACGATACGCCGCTTCACTAGATTCTGCATCAATAATGAAGGATCGGATTGAATGGATTTCGCCTGCCCGCGAGCATCAACAACATAGTGATACGCATCCCGTTGTCGTCCACCGGCACTGTTTTGGTAAAGAAATTCGTAGATGCCTTTTGAATCATTTTTAACAAACTGGTAATTTCTTCCCAGTTTGAGAACCTCAACAAGTCCGCACCGCATGAGTGCCAGCAGTTTTTCAGCATTGATGGCAGGCTGGGTGGCGGCATGGGTAAAGAAAACCGAGGTATATTCTTTATCGAAATGCTTTCTGTCTTCTAACGATAACCTCAGATAAATTTCTCTGATCATGTCAAAAGACTGGTGCAGAACGGTTTGCCAGATGAGATCACCATCAGGCCCGTCTCCAATTCTGGCGTCTTTCAGATATTGCTGCAGTAAATCAGCAGGTGCGCCGGTTGGATTGATAACTGCTTGCCAATTGATGCTGTGCCCATATGCGGCTTTTAGCTCAGAATTGAGTAAATCTAAAA
>CAZJHF010000145.1:0-9467 GCA_964545505.1 uncultured Desulfobacterales bacterium
GAGGACTTGCACCTCCAAGTAGGTGCGCCCTGCCGGGCGCACAAATAAAAAAGGGTGCGATGAATAGCGCACCCTTTTTATTGAAATGGCGGGGACGAAGGGACTCGAACCCTCGACCTCCGGCGTGACAGGCCGGCGTTCTAACCAGAACTGAACTACGCCCCCGAAAATTTTATTTTTGCAGCTGCGGATAGCCGGCGACCTACCACTCAAAAAATGAGTGGTAGGCGGAACAGGGCTTGAACCTGTGACCCCCGGCTTGTAAGGCCGGTGCTCTCCCAACTGAGCTATCCGCCCATGTTTAGCTTAAGTAACACAAAATTGGCTGGTCAAGTCTGTGACCCTCCCGCCTGCCAGGCGGGATGCTCTCCCAACTGAGCTATCCGCCCATGTTCGTCAGCCCGATGGGCACTCCTAAACCAGAATTTGTTAACAACTTCAACCCGTAATGTCAAGGTTAAAGTCTGATGGCCAAATGATTTGGACTTAAATCAGGTTTTTCGGTTTTTCGGCCTCCTCGGGCGTAATCTCAAGCGGGATGTCGATATTTCTGAAAAGCCGGTGATTGTCATCAAGGATCAGCGCATGGGTCAGCACCTCATCCATGTGTTCCACCGGAATGATTTCGAGCTGCTTGGAGATGCTTTTGGGCACGTCCTTGAGGTCCTTTTCGTTATCTTTGGGGATCAGGATCTTCTTGATGCCACCCCGATGTGCCGCGATGATTTTTTCCTTCAAACCGCCAATCGGCAGGACGCGGCCCCGGAGGGTAATTTCTCCGGTCATGGCAATGTCGCGGTGCACCGGACGCTTGGCCAGGGCGGACACAAGTGAGGTGCACATGGAAATGCCTGCCGATGGCCCATCTTTGGGGATCGCGCCTTCCGGGATATGAATATGGATATCGTATTTACGGTGAAAATTCTCATCGATCACCAAGTTTTGCGCCCGCGATCGGACGTAACTGACAGCAGCCTGGGCTGATTCCTGCATAACATCGCCCAGTTTGCCGGTCACCATAAGCTTACCTTTGCCGGGCATGATCAGGGTTTCGATAAAAAGCAACTCGCCGCCCACCTGAGTCCAGGCCAGGCCGGTCACCATCCCAACCTGATCCTTTTCTTCGACCTGTTCCTGCCGGAATCGGTAGGGTCCAAGGTATTTGGCAATCGATTTTTCAGACACCTTGAAATCAGTCCTATTTTTGTCCTTAACCGCTTCTTTGGCCAATTTGCGGCAGATTGAGGCCAATTCGCGCTCAAGGTTTCGCACACCGGCTTCGCGAGTATAGCGCCGAATAACAGCCAGGATTGCATTTTTGCTGAAGATGACGTTTTTTTGCGCCAGGCCGTTGAATTTAATCTGCTTGGGAACCAGAAAGCCCCTGGCAATATGATATTTTTCATATTCCGTGTAGCCGGGCAGCCGAATAATTTCCATCCGGTCCTGCAACGGCAGCGGTATATCCGGCAAGGTGTTGGCTGTTGTAATAAAAAGGATATCTGAAAGATCGTAATCCATATCCAGATAATGGTCATTGAAGCTGAAATTTTGCTCGGGGTCCAACACTTCCAGCAGAGCCGCAGACGGATCGCCCCTGAAATCCATGCTCATTTTGTCAACTTCATCCAGACAGAATACCGGATTGTTGACGCCGGCTTTTTTCAACGACTGCAGGATTTTACCCGGCAGAGCCCCGATATAGGTGCGTCGATGCCCCCGGATCTCAGCTTCATCCCTGACGCCGCCAAGGGACAGGCGCACGTACTTGCGGCCGGTCGCACGGGCGATTGATTTGGCCAGAGAGGTTTTCCCAACGCCCGGCGGGCCGACAAAGCAAAGAATCGGCCCCCGGATTTTCTTTACCAGAGCCTGTACGGCCAGGTATTCTAAAATCCGCTCTTTGGGCTTTTCCAGACCGTAGTGATCTTCATCGAGGATACTTTCGGCCTCATCGAGATCGTCGCACACCTCGCTTTTTTCAAACCAGGGCAGGCTGATGATCCAATCGACATAGTTGCGGACCACCGTTGCTTCAGCCGACATGGGTGTCATCATTTTTAGTTTTTTGAGCTCGCCCTTAACCTTTTCAGTTGCCTCTTCGGACATCTTTTTGTTTTGGATTTTTTCTTCAAGCTCTTTGATATCATCGCCCGGATCGTCATCAGCTCCCATTTCCTTTTTGATGGCCCGCATCTGTTCGTTCAGATAATAATTCTTCTGGGTCTGCTCCATCTGCTCTTTGACGCGGTTTTTAATGCGCTGATCCATGCGGTAGACTTCGATTTCCATTTTAATCAGGCTTAACAGCACCGACAGGCGCTCGGTGGCTGAAAAAGTTTCCAGCAGCTTTTGTTTGTCCTCTATTTTAAACGAAAAATGCGAGGCGACCGTATCAGCCAGTTGAGAGGAATCGACAATGGCCGACGCATTGGTGACCAATTCTTTTGAAATATTTTTATTGACGCTTGCATATTCCTCAAATTCTTTGATGACCGAGCGTATAAGCGCCAGTGCTTCGGCTTCATTAATTACCGGCTCGATGATTTTCTCAACTTCGACCTGGAAGAAATCATCTTCCAATGAGAAGCGCTTGATCCGGGCTCTGGATTTTCCTTCTACCAGAGCCTTAACGGTTCCATCCGGCAATCGCAGCAGTTGAAGTACCTTGCCAATCGTGCCGATGCTGTTGATGTCAGTTTCACCGGGGTTGTCTATGCTGGCACTTTTCTGGGTTGACAGAAAAACGAGCTTGTCTTTATTCATGGCATCCGCCAGCGCGTTGACCGACTTGGTTCGCCCGACAAATAGCGGTGCCACCATATGGGGAAGGACCACCAGGTCCCTTAAAGGTAAGAGGGGTAACAGCATCTTTGTTTCCATTGCTCCTTCGTCTTTGAAAAATTTGGGTATGTTAACCATGACACTCCATTTAATGTTTAATTTTTAGTTTTCGGTTATCAGATTTCTGCTTCAAATTAAAAAGGATAATTTTGATTCAGAATTAGAGGTTTTCTTCATGAGCCCCGCCTGTGGCGGGATTTCACGTCTAATTCAGTTACACTAACGTGTTCAACAGGCCGCACAAAGATTTCAGATCGAGGCGTACTTGAAGTACGGTGAGGTCTGGAATCTGCGGAGAACACCGCTCATAGAGTAAAGAACAATTCTGAGTCAAAATTAAGCTTGCTTTTGGGTCTGCTCGTATAAAAGTATCGGATCTTCCTTGTTTAAAACAACATCCTCACCGATGACACATTCTTTGACATCAGAAATTGACGGAATCTCGTACATAATATCGAGCATACAGGTTTCCAGGATCGCCCGCAGGCCGCGCGCACCGGATTTGCGTTTCATGGCTTCCCGTGCAATGGCTGCCAGCGCACTGTCGGTAAGCCTTAGATTGACGCCTTCCATTTCAAACAACATTTGAAATTGCTTGAGCAGGGCGTTCTTGGGTTCCTTCAGGATCCGAATCAGGGCGTGCTCATTGAGCTCATCAAGCGTGGCTACCACCGGCAGCCGACCCAGAAATTCAGGGATCAAGCCGAATTTTATAAGATCCTCGGGCTGAACATCCATCAGAATCTCGCCAATCGTTCGCTCGGTCTCGAGTAAAATCTTGGCGCCAAACCCCATTTGCTTGGATCCCATCCGGCGCTGAATAATCTTCTCCAGACCGTTGAACGTTCCACCGCAGATAAACAGGATGTTGGACGTGTCGACTTTGACAAAATCCTGTTGCGGATGCTTGCGACCGCCCTTGGGCGGCACGCTGGCCGTTGTGCCCTCAATGATCTTCAGCAGGGCCTGCTGAACGCCCTCCCCCGAAACATCACGCGTGATCGAAGGGTTATCGGATTTACTGGCAATTTTATCGATTTCATCAATGTAGACGATGCCGCGCTTGGCCTTATCGACATCGTAGTCTGCATTCTGAAGCAGAGACAGGATGATGTTTTCGACATCTTCACCCACATAACCGGCCTCTGTCAGAGAAGTGGCGTCAGCTATGGTAAACGGCACGTTTAAAAATCGGGCCAGCGTTTGAGCCAGCAACGTTTTGCCGCAGCCCGTAGGGCCGATGAGCATGATGTTGCTTTTTTGGATTTCCACATCCCCGGTATTCAGTATGGAATCCAGGCGTTTGTAATGGTTGTAAACGGCTACGGAAAGAACCTTTTTGGCCGATTCCTGTTCGATAACATAGCCATCGAGCTTTTCCTTGATTTCTTTGGGTGCCAGGATGCGGTCCGAATCCTTGGAATCTTTTTCGCTTTCTTCTTCGATAATTTCACTGCAAAGCTGAATGCATTCATCGCAAATGTACACAGCCGGACCGGCAATCAGCTTTCGGACTTCAGACTGGTTTTTCCCGCAAAAAGAACAGAACAGGTTGTCATTTTCATCTTTTTTCTTTGGCATTCTCGATCTCCGAATCTTCTAAATTATCAAGGTCATCGCGGTTGGCAATGACGTGGTCAACAATCCCATAAACTTTGGCTTCTGCACCTGACATGAAAAAGTCCCGATCGGTGTCTTTTTGAATATCTTCAATTTTTTTGCCGGTATGCTCAACCAGAATCTGATTCAGGCGATCTTTCATCCGCAGAATCTCTTTGGCCTGAATTTCAATATCCGATGCCTGCCCCTGAAAACCACCCATGGGCTGATGGATTAAGATCCGGGAATTCGGCAACGAATAGCGTTTGCCATGGGTCCCGGCAGCCAGCAAAACCGCTCCCATGCTGGCCGCCTGGCCGATGCAAACGGTCGTAATATCCGGCTTAATGTACTGCATGGTATCATATATCGCCAAACCGGCAGTCACCAGGCCGCCCGGTGAGTTCACATAGAAATTAATGTCTTTGTCAGGATCTTCAGATTCCAGAAACAACAGTTGAGCAATAATGAGATTGGCAATTTCATCGTTCATCGCTGTTCCGAGAAAAATAATGCGGTCTTTGAGGAGCCGCGAGTATATGTCATAGGCACGCTCGCCCCGGCTGCTTTGCTCGATCACCATCGGTATCAGTGGCACCAGTTATCTCCTTCTCGTATAGGTCATCGGGATCAACCCGGAAATTAGTTTAAGTCGCTGTTGGTGTGGCGATTAACTTTTGGAATTCGTTTTTGGCGACTGGTCAGGCTTAACGTCTTTGACACTGCCACTGTCTAAGATAAGTTTAATTGCCTTTTTTTCAAGAAGCGTATGCTTGAAGAGCTCAAGCTTATCTTTATTTTGATCGTAAAATTGTCTTATCCCTTCCAGGGGCTGGTTAAAGTTTTCTGACATCTCTTTGAGACCGTTTTCCACTTCTTCATCGTCAACACTGAGTTTCTCCTGATCGATGATTTTTCCCAGAACGAGATGACGTTTTACCTGGCTTACCGCCGTGTCACGATATTTTTCTGTAATCGTTTCCTTTGAGAGACCCATATCCTCCAGTGATGTATTCCGATAGGCAAACGAGCGCTCTGCTTCTTCGACAATTCCCTGAAGCTCCATCTCGACCATGACATCTGGAACTTCAAACGATGTTCTGGCGAGCAATTCTTTAAAAATTTGCTCGTTAAGCTCTTGCTCGGTCCGTTTATCATAGCCCTGCTTGATGTTGTCCAGGATGACCGTTTTCAGCTCGTCCAGGGTTTTGTAAGGTCCGGCTTTTTTGGCCAGAGAATCATTTATCGGCGGCAAGATCTCCTGCCGGATTTCATTTAACACGACCTCAAAGGTCACATCCAGTCCGGCCAGTTTCTCATTGGGGAAATCCTTATCGAACTTTACGGTAAAGTTTTTGGACTCCCCTGTCTTCATGCCATTAATCTGTTTATCAAATTCTTCAGAAACCACTGCCTTGCCGATTTGCAGGCTAAAATTTTCCGATTTGGCAAATTCGGGCACCGGTTCACCGGCGTGCAGACCTTCAAGGTCGATTAGAACAAAATCGTCTTCCTGGGCCGGCCGGTCTTCTGCAACCTTTTCATGCTGCACCATACCTTTTTGAAGCGCTTTAAGCTGAACATCCACCTCGTCGTCACCGGGCGCATACAGGGTTCGTTCCAGCTTCAGACCCTTAAAATCAATATCGTCAATATCGGGCGAGATTTCAACGGTAGCTTCATATTTATAGGCACTATCTGCAGCAAGTTCCGGAGGATCCAACTCGGGATTTCCCACGATTTTCAGCTCGGTTTGCTTGATGGCATCGAAAAAAGAATTTTGGATTAAACGCGAAGACACATCGGCATGCACATCCTTTTTAAACATCCGTTCCAGGACGGCCCGTGGAACTTTTCCCGGCCGAAAACCCTTGATTTTAGCGCTTTTCTTGAGCTGGTTGTAAGCTTTGTCCAGTTCCTGGACTACTTCCTCCTGCGGGATTTCGATATGCAGCGTTTTCTTTACGCTACTGATATCTTCAACTTTAAAAGGCATCTTGTTTCCAATTCAATAAAATTTAAGCGCCTTAAACTGTCCGAACCCCAATGCGTTTGAAGGCACTTTGATTGCAGCGAAAAATGGTGCGAGAGGGGAGACTTGAACTCCCACTCTGTCTCCAGAGCTGGATCCTAAGTCCAGTGCGTCTACCAATTCCGCCACTCTCGCATTTATTTTAATAAATGAAAATTGGCAAAAGATCCGGGCAGACCGATTTGGCAGGATGATAAATCATCGAAAATTAACAGGAATTTAATGCGACAGTTCAGCCCCCAAATCCTTTAAATTCAAGTATAAAAGACAATACTGATAATGTCAATCGAATCAGCTGTCAAGACAAATATGGCTACATCGTATCAGCCGGAGTTGAAAAAAAGGATCGGTTTAGGTATAAAAATAATATGCTTTCAATAATCGCGCAAGTTCCAAAACCGATAAACCGCCGCCAGCGGTTGCCACGCCTGACCGAATCAAAAAAGGCGATTTCGCGGGTCAAATTCATTACCTCAATAGCCCTCAGCCTGCTCATTTGTGCAGCGATCCCGGATGCTTACGCAAAACGAAAGCTTTTTGAAGCCCAAATGCCGGTGGTCGCAATCGATCCGGGGCACGGCGGCAAAGACACCGGTGCGCAAGGCCCCGGCGGTACGCTGGAAAAGACGGTTACCCTCAACCTGGCACGCATGATCGCGCAGCGACTGGATTCCGATTACCGGGTGGTTTTGACCCGCAATGACGATTACGCGCTCCAAAATTCAGACCGCACGGCCGCCGCCAATCACGCCCGGGCCGATATTTTTATCAGCCTGCACAGCGGCAACAGTTTCAGCCATGCAAGCAACAGATCAGCTGTCTATTATTACCTGCCATTTCAGGGGTCGGCGTTTAAAGCTGCGTCAGAAGTCCCTCACCCCTATGAGGATGGTGACACTGCTGTCCATTGGAATATCATCCAGACCAAACACCGGGTTGCCAGCAAAAAACTGGCAATGCAAATGCAAGCCGGGTTGACATCCATCTGGCAGCCGCAGGAGGTGACGGTTCGAGGGATCCCCATGCTGGTATTAGAGGGCGCGGATATGCCGGCAGTGGCCGTAGAGATCGGAAATCTGGCCAACGCCGGGGCAGAAAAGCAGCTGGCAGATCCCCGCTATCTTTCAAAGATCGCTACGGCCATAGCACAGGCGATTACGGCCTTTTTGGCAGAAAGGTCAAAATAAGCTTATGCAAATTAAATATTGTCGATTGAATAAAGCGCAATAAAATAATACTTGAAAATAAAATGCTAAAATTCCGTAAATATTCAATTTTCAATATTAAATATTTAGTTTTAAAGGATCTGCCTTGAACGGATCGGATCCTTGTACTATAGTTTAATTTTTAGTGCCTGGAAGATAGTTAGATAAGGTATTAAGAAGTCTTGCCCAGATCGGGGCGTGGCGCAGCCTGGTAGCGCGCCTGCTTTGGGAGCAGGAAGTCGGAGGTTCAAATCCTCTCGCCCCGACCAGTCTCCGTTCGAAACATAGTGAAGAAACAAGACGGCCACGGCGAAGCTTAAAGCGAAGCCGGGCAAAAACGATCTAAAAACATCATCATCGTTTCGAACTACGCCTTGGCAAGCCACTGAAAAAGATGTTAAATTTGTTATTCCATCCCCCATTGGTACCCCAATCGCTATGATGCAGGACCTTTAATCCGCACATGGCTCAATTGACGATGCGACCCATTTTCCTTTGAATTTTTGAGGATACTACCAACCTTGGGACAGTTCCGGGAACGTCTTGCGGTAGGGTTCGTTTGGAAAATATTCTTGCCATTCTTGCCGGGTCAAATTGCGCCCGGCAACGCGCTGGGCCCGCGCGAACAAATCACTCAGCTGAAGGGGCCACACACGGGCCGTCTTATCAGAGCTGCCCGTAACCAGCCAGCGTTTATCCTGGCTGATGGCGACAGCATCGATGTTAAGCGAGTGGCCGCGCAAAACAATGGCCGTGGTGGCTGGATTGGGTGCGGTCAGATCCCAGAGTCGGACGGTTTTGTCAACACTGGCGGTAACGAGCAATTGACTATCGGAGCTCATCGCCATGGCGGTTATCGTGTTTGTGTGACCGCGTAATACAGTCGCGCTGGTCGATGGATCGAAGGCGGTCAGATCCCACAGCCGAACGGTCGCATCGGCGCTGCCGGTGATCACCCAGTGATTATCGGGACTGAAGGCCACCGCGCTTAAAGACCTTTGATGACCGCTCAGGATGACTGGCGTGGAAGATTCCGGGGCGGTCAAATCCCGTAAACGGGCAGTTCTATCATGCCAGTATCCGGTAACAAGCCAATGACTGTCACTGCTGATCGCCAACACGTCTACGGAGCCCCGCCATACAATCGGCGGACTCCGGGCGGGATCTTTGCCGGTCAGGTCCCACAGGCGGACCGAATCGTCATCGCCGGCGGTAACCAGCCGGCGGCCGTCCGGACTAACTGCCAAAGCGTCGATACCCCGGTTGTGGCCGGTTAAAATAATCGGTGCGGTGGCAGACGAACCGGCTCTTTCTATTTGCCAGATCCTGGCGGTCGCATCGGCGCTGCCGGTTATAAGCCGACGGCTATCCGGAGTGATCGCCAGCGCATATATACCGCGTTCGTGTCCCTGTAGCATTATAGGTGTAATTTTGCGCGGATCTTGCGCATTTAAGTCCCAGAGACGGGCGGTCTTATCGGCGCTCGCGGTGATGAGCCAGCGACTGTCGTCAGTTATCGCGACAGCGTTAACGTGGTGCCCGTGACCCTGCAAAAGGATCGATGTCCTGGAAGGCTGGGAAGCCGTCAGATCCCATAGCCGCGCGGTCATGTCCCTGCTGCCGGTTGCAAGCCAGCGGCCGTTATTGCTGATGGCCACAGATGTGACGAATCCCTTGTGACCGGTTAGCACCGTAGATGCTTTATAAATGTTCGCTAAATCACGCATATCCCAGATGCGGGCGGTAAGGTCCCAACCAAGGGTAACGAGCCAGCGATTATCCGGACT
>CAZJHF010000146.1:0-9456 GCA_964545505.1 uncultured Desulfobacterales bacterium
TCAAGCGCTCGCAGGCCCTGTTCAACGGTTTGATGATGCTTATCAGCGACTGGCTCCAACAGTTCGATACTTTGCCGAATGTTTTCAAGCGCATTGATTACGCGCAAAAAAGCGGCAACTTCCACCACCTGGGTGCCGTCCAGGTTAATGCCGCTGCCGGTTGCCTGCACGATCAGCTGGCCGGCCGCAGAATTATTAAACGCATCCCCGTTATAAAACGCCACCGATCCTTCAATGGTTTCGATCGAGTTGTTGTGAAAAAACGGGCCGGTGTCGGCAGCTTCAACCAAAGAAGGCGTATTGAAGGTGCCATCCCCGGGAATACCAAATCCATCATCCGGCGGAACCAGTTCACCGGTTAAATCCTGAGGCTGATCCGGCAGATCCTCAACGCCCGTGTTAAAGTTTAAATTACCTGAAGCAGGGAAAGGAAGATTCGGGCTAAAATTAGCGCCTGCGTTAAAATGACAGGCAGAGCATTTGCCCAGCGTGAGATCGTTGAAAATCTCCTGGCCTCTTTTGGCCACTGTTCCCTTCAGCGGCATAGGCAGCGTTAATTCCTGCTGACGCCCCAATGAAAACTGAAATGCCTCCAGTGCATCGAGCTCATCATCGGTGGGCAACCGAAAATCTACACCCGGCATGCGATTCAGGGTTTTGGTAAAATGCTGTATAACCGCACCGGTTGCAAACGAGCGCAATGAGCCGTCACCGGGCGAGCCGTCGCCTGACCAGCCGGTGCGCGGTCCCAGAGAGCTATCGATCGTAAACCGCAGTCCGAGGGTATGCGGAACGCCACGCAAAGTGAATTTGTTGGCCAGATCGTCGAATCCATCCAGGTTTTCCGTAATGAGACCCAATTCTCGAATCAAGCGTGTATTTTCAAAATTCTCCTTCAAGTCGGGATTAAATTCGGCCACAAAGAGCGGGTCGTCATCCGGCAGTGTGGCGATGAAGGTGGGGTCAATGGCAAAGTTATTTTCGGCCGGATGACAGGTGCCACAGGTTCGACCGTTACCCTCAAAGGTCTCGTTAAAAAAGATCTGCCGGCCCTTTTCAATCAGCTCGGCATCCGGATCCGGCGTCGGCGGTGGAGATGGCGTGTGGCAGCCGGCCAGTAAAATCAGGCCACAGATGAGCACTGCTATCGGTTTCATATTTTCCTCCTTTGATTAAAGTAAATGATATTTCTAACCAAATTTTAATCGATCATCTGAATCCGTTGCGCTCCAGGGCGCGTTCAGCTAAATGAACGCAAACGAAAACGCAAACGGGCAAATCGCTGCTGGATTTGATTGTTGTTGACACCGATGGCCAGCGCCCTGCGGCTGCCAACCATGACCACCAGATGGCGTCCCCGCGTGACAGCCGTATAAATCAAATTGCGCTGCAGCAAAATATAGTGCTGGGTCAAAATCGGTAGAATAACGACCGGATATTCCGACCCCTGGGATTTATGCACCGAAACCGCATAGGCCAGCACCATCTCATCCAGCTCGCCAGCATCGTAGACGATCTGCCGGTTATCAAAGCAAGCCGTTACCCGGCGCTCTTCATGTTGAATGGCAGAGATGCGCCCGATATCACCGTTAAACACCTCTTTGTCATAATTGTTGCGGATCTGCATCACTTTATCATTAACCCGGAAAGTGCGGTCCCCGCGCATGATACCGCCATTACCGGGGTTTAATACCGTCTGCAGCTGATTATTGAGATTGACAGCCCCGACAATCCCTTTGTGCATCGGCGTCAGGACCTGAATATCGTCAATGGCATCGAAGCCAAAGCGCTGAGAAATTCGTCTTTGGGCAAGTTCCAAAATAATATCCAGGACCTTCTCGGGGTCGTCCTGCTCGATGAAATAAAAATCATTTTGGGGGTCTGAAATTTCAGACTGACCGATGATCGGCAGCTCGCCTGCATTTATTTTATGGGCATTGACGATAATGCGGCTGGTTTTGGCCTGGCGGAATATCTCGGTCAACTCGATAACCGCAACCGCGCCGGATGCAATCAAATCGTTGAGCACATTACCGGCGCCGACCGATGGCAGCTGGTTGACATCACCCACGAATATGCAGCTGGCGGTGGCAGGAACCGCCTTGAGAAGATGGAACATCAAAACCGTGTCAATCATAGAGGTTTCATCAACAATCAGCACATCACACTCAAGCGGGTTTTTTTCATGTCTTTGAAACCCGAGTTTATGGATACTGTATTCGAGCAGGCGGTGGATCGTTTTGGCCGGGTGACCGGTCATTTCACGCATGCGTTTTGCGGCTCTGCCGGTCGGTGCCGCCAGCATGATATTGATCTTCATTTGCGAAAAGATCTTAAGAATGGCCTTGATGATGGTGGTTTTGCCGGTACCCGGCCCGCCGGTTAGGACCAGGACCTTATTTTCGAGGGCATACCGAATAGCGTCCTTCTGTTTTTCGGCCGGTTGAAACGAAAGCTGATCCTGGACCCACCGGATCGCCCGGGCAGAATCAACCGCTCGCACGGATTTCGGTGCGGAAAGCAGCGCCTTCATCCGGTTGGCAATGCCGGTTTCACACTGATGATATCGGGTTAGATAAACAGCTTTGTTATTTTCGATAAAGTCTTCACGGTCTGCATTCATATCCTCGATAATGATCTGTTTGCCTGCATGCAGACGGCCGATGGCGGCGACAATCGGCTCCCGCTCTACGTTTAAGATATCGCCGCAGCGCTCGATCAGCGGTTCATAGGGGAAAAACACATGTCCGTCTTCTGAAAGCTGGTGCAGCACGTAAATAACCCCGGCTTCGACCCTGACCGGGGCGTCATCGGAAAAACCGAGCTCTGTTGCAATCTGGTCGGCTTTTAGAAATCCAATCCCGAAAATGTCCGTTGCCAGGCGATAGGGGTTTTGTTTGACCACTGCTATCGATCGATCTGCGTATCGCTTAAAAATTTTGGTGGCATAAACAGCACTGACGCCATAGCTTTGCAAAAAGATCATCACATCGCGGATTTTCTTCTGCGCCTCCCAGGCCTTGGCAATATTGGTCAGGCTTTTTTTGCCGATGCCTTTGACATCCGCCAGGCGACCGATTTGATTTTCGATGACGTCCAGCGTTTTTTCGCCGAATCGTTCGACAATGCGGCCGGCCATAACCGGGCCCAGCCCTTTTATCAGTCCGGACCCCAGGTATTTTTGAATGCCATGGACCGTCGCCGGAACTTTGGTTTTGAACTGCGCCACCTTGAATTGTTCACCAAATTTAGGATGGATCGTCCACTCACCCTGCATGTCGAGGATTTCACCGGGCATCGGCGCCATCAGATTGCCGACAACCGTGACCAGATCCTTTTTACCCCGCACCTTGACCCTGGCGATGGTATAGCCGTTATCTTCGTTGGTGAAGGTGATTCTTTCTATCTGACCGGATAATTCGGTGGGCATTACAATGGTCCACTTCTGGGTCGTGTTAAAAATGGGTAGGCAATAAACCCTAATGAGTCGATTACTTACAGGTTTCGCCTTGGAGTGGTGGAGCAATGGAGTCGTGTTGATTTTAGATTTTGGCCTGCGACGAGCTACATTCGGCCTGAGCTCATGTCGAAGGCAGTCGAGTCGAATTTGGAATGCGGATTAAAAAATGAAGACCAAGGCATCCTCTGGTTGGTTTGTTCTTAAATCCAAAATCCGAATTCTAAAATCCAAATTATGACAGCTCCAGCACTCCATTACTCCTGAATTTTTGAGCCATCCGTCTTGGGTTTGCTGATAAAATTGAATCTCGGCACTCAGACCCAATCTGGCAGTCGTATTTCCGACTCAGACGGTGAATCCGGGATATAGCACTTGATATCAATGACCGGTGTACTGTCGAAGGCATCGATGTCTTCAATGTGAATCCGCCGCCCTTCAATTGAGTTTATTTTACAGCGTGTCAGCCCGACCAGGTTGGGTCGCAGGGGGGAATGGGTGCCAAAAACGCCGGTCAGGGGATTTTTCTGATCTCCACGCGGGTGCACGCTAAGGGTCTTACGCTGCTCAGCGGAATCGTTTTCATGGAACCAGAAAAGCACCAGGATATGCGAAAAACCCTCCACCCCCAACAGCGCATCAGCATAGGGCTCAAAGATATCGATCCAGACGCTCTTTTCACTTTTGTGAATCATACCCACAGGAAATATCTGAAAAGATTCCGGCATTGTCGTTTTCCGGTTTGAGGATTGAAAAATCTTAGAAAAAGAAGAATATAACAAAGAATTGTATTCAGTCGGCAATTAACGATTTTGAAATATTAAACCTATTCGATGCATTTGCAGGGGACAGTTCTTAATGTTCATAGCACACCAAAAGGCAAAATATAAAGCTGAAATTTAAAGTATTAAACTGTTTTGAAAATAGTTGAATAAGGATATTTTATTTTTAAACAGGTTTGAGAGAGTTAAGATTTTGTTTGCTGTCAAGGCTTGATTCGGTTCAAAAGCGGAGCGTACAAATCGTGGCTAAAAGCCACTCCCACTACTATCGACCATCAGTGTTATTTCTCGTATCGTCTTCTAAATAATTTGTGGGAGCGGCATCTTGCCGCGATATTCGAGCATTTTGAACCGGATCGTAACGCAGACAGCGGAAAAAAGATTAATTCTCTCAAACCTGTTTTTTAGTCTTGTTGGAGTTCCTTGATATTGGCATAATAATCCAGCGCCTGCGGATTGCTGAGGGCCTCTTTGTTGAGCACCTCCTGGCCCTGGATCACTTTTTTAACGGCCAGTTCCACCTTTTTCATATTGAGTGTGTAGGGCACATCCGGCACGCCGATAATTTTGGCGGGCACATGCCGCGGAGAAGCATTGACGCGGATGGTTCGCCGAATTTTATCTTTGAGTTCATCCGTCAGCTCGACACTTTCCGCCAGCTTGACAAAAAGGATGACTCTTACATCATTTTTCCAATCCTGTCCGACCACAACGCTGTCAGCGATTTCCGGCATTTGCTCCAGCTGTCGGTAAATTTCGGCCGTGCCGATGCGAACCCCGCCGGGGTTCAGGGTCGCATCCGATCGGCCGAGCATGACAACACCGCCGCGTCGGGTGACGGTAACAAAATCGCCATGGCGCCAGATGCTGGCAAAGACGTCAAAATAGGCGTTATGATATTTTTTACCTTCTGTATCGTCCCAGAAATAAATGGGCATCGACGGAAAGGGTTTGCGGCAAACCAGCTCGCCTTGCTCGTCGATCAGCTCGTTGCCCAGCTCATCAAATGCCCGCACATCCATAGCCAGTCCCCGGCACTGAAGCTCACCGGCATGTACCGGAAGCATGGGGTTTCCCAAAGCAAAGCAACCGTTTAGATCCGTACCACCGGAAATGGATGCCAGCTGCACGTTGTTCTTGACCTCTGTATAAATAAACTCGAACCCTTCGATTGACAGCGGGGAGCCGGTGGAAAGAACAGCGCGTAACGGTGTCAGGTCGTAAGTCTTAGCGGGTTTGACACCTGCATTCATCAAGGCGGCAATATAGCCGGCGCTGGTTCCGAAGACCGTTATCTTCTCATCCTGGGCCATTTCCCACAAGGCGCCCGGATGCGGATGGAAGGGATTACCGTCAAACAAGACCAGGGTCGCCCCAACGCCCAGGCCACAGGTCAACCAGTTCCACATCATCCAGCCGCAGGTGGTAAAATAAAAAAGGGTATCCTCCCGCTTCAAATCGGTGTGCAGGATATGTTCCTTGAGCTGATGTACCAGGATGCCGCCGGCGCTTTGCACCATGCATTTTGGCAGCCCGGTGGTACCGGAAGAGTACATAATATAAAGGGGGTGCCCGAAAGGCAGCTGCTCAAATTCAATTTCCAGGCCCGATTCAGAAGACCGCAAATCCTGATAATGAACTGCATTGGCAATGGCACTGATATCCGCTTTGGGCTCGGTGTAGGGCACGACGACGACCTTCTCGATGGACGGCAACTCTTTGAGGATCTTGGCAATACGTTCCAGAGAATCCAATTTTTTGCCTTTAAACGAATAGCCGTTGGCCGTAAACAGGACCCGGGGTTTGATCTGCCCAAAACGATCGAGCACGCCTTTGATTCCAAAATCCGGCGAACAGGACGACCAGGTGGCGCCCATACTCGTAGCCGCCAGCATCGCAATAATGGATTCAGGCATATTGGGCATGAATCCCACCACTCGGTCGCCGGGCTCAATCCCCAGCTCTTTTAATGAGCGGGCCAGGCGTGCCACTTCATCGTAAAGCTGAGCGTAAGTCATCCGGACGGAGGGTTGGTCTTCTCCTTTGAAAATCAACGCTACCCGGTCATCCCGGAAGCGAAGCAAATTTTCGGCAAAATTGAGCCGGGCTCCCGCAAACCATTCGGCTCCCGGCATTTTGGCGGTATCATCGATGACCTCGTCATACGGTTGAGAGTGGATAATGTCGGCAAATTTCCAGAAAGCCGCCCAGAAATCAGAAATGTTTTCAACCGACCAGTCATACAGCGGTGCATATGTTGTAAAATCTTGATCGTAGGTTTCATTAATAAAAGTCATGAAACGATATATATTCGACTGTTTGATTTGTTCCTCAGTCGGTTGCCACAACAATTTAGCCATGATTTCCTCTCCTTTATGATGAAATAGCTTCACCCGTGTTTACCGCTAATGCCATTCATTAGTCAAGAAAATGCCATCAATATCCCAGCGTTTTACAGCTTTAATGCTTGAAGCTCGCCAACATTTTAGATATCAGGTATGCACATGCAATCCATCTACGATGACATTTAATCCAGGATTACCAAAAGGAGTTTCATTATGCCGATTATTGAATTGCGGTCCGACACGATGACCCAGCCGACGGCCGCCATGCGACAGGCCATGGTGCGAGCAGAGGTGGGTGACGATGTCTTCGGTGAAGACCCGACCGTAAACCGTTTGGAAGAAATGGCCGCCGACCGCCTGGGTAAAGAAGCGGCCTTGTACGTCGCAAGCGGCACAATGGCCAATCTGGTCAGCCAACTGGCACACTGCGGCCGCGGAGACGAAATCATCCTGGGCAGCCATGCGCATACCTTTTTTTACGAGCAGGGTGGATCGGCGGCCGTGGGCAGCTTGCATCCCCGAACCGTTGTCAACCAACCGGACGGCAAATTGGCCCTCGAAGATATCGAGGCCGCCATCCGCAGTGATAATGTTCATTTTCCCAGAAGCCGGCTGATCCTTTTAGAAAATACGCACAACATTTGCAACGGCTGCCCCCTTGAAATTAAGTACATGCAAGCAGTGGGCGATATTGCCCGGCGGCACAGGTTAAAAATCCACGTTGATGGCGCCCGCTTTTTTAACGCCGCCATCGCTCTGAAAGTTGCACCCGAGAATTTGGCGACTGAAGCCGACTCGGTCTCCTTTTGCTTGAGCAAAGGCCTGGCAGCACCGGTGGGATCGATGGTCTGCGGAACACAGGATTTTATTAATGAAGCCCGTCGCGCACGCAAGCTGCTTGGCGGTGGCATGCGACAGGCCGGTATATTGGCTGCCGCCGGAATAATTGCTCTGAATGAAATGGTGGAGCGCCTGGCTGAAGATCATGCCAATGCGAAAAAGCTGGCCGAAGGTCTTGCAGAAATACCGGGCCTATCCATCGATCCGCATCAGATTCGAACCAACATCGTATTTTTTGAATTAACGGCTGAACAGATGACAGCAGAGCAGTTTACGCAGCAAATCAATGCCGCCGGCGTTCGAATGTTGCCGGTCGGGCCCCAAAAGGTCAGAGCCGTTACCTACTATCAGGTCACCGCCGAAGATATCGAACAGGCACTGGCTGTTATTTCAAGGGTGATGCGTCAATAGGTTTCAGGTGTCAGTGTTCAGGTGTCAGCCCTTCTAACCACCCCTGACACCTGAAACCTTATGATTCCTGTACCTTACCGGGAATGATGCTGATTATAATTGAGCTGAAACACTAATGCTTAAAACTTCTTTGACCCGTATACACCATCGTCGCATCGGCTTCGTTGCAGGCCTCAATGGACTGATAGTCGTTACTTGAGCCCCCGGGTTGAATAACCGCTGTAATCCCCTCACGCAGCCCCACATCTACCCCGTCGCGAAACGGGAAAAATGCATCACTGACCATGGCGGCGCCGATGAGCCCGCCTTTTTCTTCAGCCACCTGGGCGTCAATGGCGGATTTTTTATCCGCATCGGTCAGTTCATTGTAGGGAAGGCCGTGGGTTTCGAAACAATACCGATCGGCCAATTTGCGATAGGCTTTATCTCTGGCAATTTCAGCCACCCCTACCCGATCCTGTTCACCGGTACCGATGCCCACTGTAACCTCATCTTTGACATAGATGACTGAATTGGAGGTAATCCCGGATTCCACCAGCCAGCCAAATAGCAAATCATTGTATTCTCTATCAGTGGGTTGGCGATTGATTTTGTACTGCTGGCCTTTGTACTCACACTCGGCCAGTCTGAGGTCTTGTTTTGAACGAGTGGTCGGCACAAACGACCACTGGGCAATGAGACCGCCATCGATCAGGCTCTTAAATTCAACGCATCTTTGACCCACAAACGATTGCAGGCGTTCGATATTACCAATTTTAATCACCCGCAAATTGGGTTTTTGGGCAAAGACATCCATTACACCCGGCTCAAAATCGGGCGCAACGACCACTTCGGCATATTGCTGGGTAATGGCCTCAGCAGTTGCCTTGTCTACCGGCTGGTTTACGGCGATGCAGCCCCCGAAAGCGGCAACCCGGTCGGCCATATTGGCTTTGCGATAGGCATCAACCAGGCTGTCAGCCCGGGCCACACCGCAGGGATTATTGTGTTTGACGATGACCACCGAAGGTTTATCCGTAAAATAGCGCAAAATGTTGAGGGAATTATCCGCGTCGGTCAAATTGGTCTTACCCGGATGTTTACCGGACTGCAGCAGCTCGATATCGGATGCCAGAAATTGTCCGGGTTGAAGGGTTTCGGTTTCTCCGAGCACCAGATTGCCGTTGACCAGCTTATACAAAGCGGCTTCCTGGCCGGGGTTCTCACCGTAGCGCAGGCCTTTTTGGACATCATCGACAACCCAGACCACTTTTTCATAAAAAAGGGTCTGGCGCTGATCAGCGTCGATAAAACTGATTTCCATCTGGGGCGGGAAATGGTCATCCATTACGGTTCGATACATTTTTTTGAGATCTTCAGCCATGGGTCTACTCCTTATTTTCGAATTTCCACCTGGGTCTTGCACGAGTCGGGGGCTTTTATATGCAAGGCACTTCAGAGCGGGCCGCGACTGAGCTCTGCCGAAGTCAAGCTATAGTAAACTATGCTTCGCTCTGAATAACACAGCAAATGAAAGTCTCCGGCTCGCCCATCGGGTGAAAATTAATGAGAAAAAATGATTTTCATCCATTATACGTAGCATCTATTTTGCTGTGCGGGCAAAGTTTGATTAATAAACTGT
>CAZJHF010000147.1:0-9435 GCA_964545505.1 uncultured Desulfobacterales bacterium
TCCTGGGTGGCCGGCAGCCAATCTTTGGTCAACTCCTGGGCCCGGCTTTCAAAGGTGACAAACCGGAAGCGATCTTCAGGTTTCAGTTTTTCAAGGGCCTGCATGACGCCCCGTTTTAAAGTGGCCATCTTGGCCTGCATGCTGCCGGATATATCCAGCACGAAGCAGTAGTCGGCACCGTTGGTCAACGGCTTTAAATCCAGGCCCGGTGTGATGACCATCATAAAGGTGCCGTCCTCATTTTCATTGCCGCGAAAGGGGATGACTCCAATCCTTCCGGGTAGATCTTCCTGCAAGCGGTAATAGAAAATAAAGTCGCGGCTCAAGCTCATATCGTTCAGCTGCATGTCCATTTTATAATGACCTTCCGTCAGTTTGTTGATCGTGGCGGCAGCCTCAAATCCGGGCGCGCGCACATCCTTGATCGGATAGGCGGATTTCAATTCCAGATTCATGGAAAAGGTATTTTCCACTTTGGCATTGGTGGTCCAGAAGCTCATCCCGGCATCATCGGTACCGCCCTCTTCCAGCGGATACAGGTAACGGCCAGTGCTGGTGTCGATCTTCAGCGGCTGGCAGTAAAGAAAGCGGATGCGGGTTTCGGCGTTGGCCGGCACCGGATGGACCTTGAATTCAAAGGTATAAAATCCATCTTTTTCAGCCAACCCGGTATCGTTGCCCTTGTTTTTTTCTTCTTCATAGATCTGCTGGGCTTTTTGTTTTTCGAGCACTTCTCCATGAATTTCACGTTCGCCCACGTAGATGGTGATCTCCGAGAGGCTGGCGCTTTTGGGCAGCGGGAAAGAGTACATGGCCTCAAGGTCATCAGCGTTCGGGTTGTAAAAGGTCTGCAGGACCTCGGTCATGGCAAAACCGTTGTTGATGACCGCGTTGACGTGATGCTCGCGGATTTGAATCGGTTGATGCTGAGATCCCACCGGTGTCAGTATTCCGGCCGCATGGCCGAAACCGGCGGTGATACCAAAGACTGCGATGATTAGGATCGAAATGATGGCTTTTTTCATGGTGAACCTCCTTTTGTATGGATTCACCATGCCTTAAGAGCAATGCCTGTGCCATTTCCCGGGATTCGGAACTGAAAAATTAGATATATATTTGAAATAATTATGAATATAAATACTGCAAAAGTATAGATGGTCCGAAAAAAAACCAAAAAAACTTAAAAATAAGTACAAAAAATGTATAAGGTATAGTACAATATATGTATATAAACAGGTCAAGTTTATGCGTTGATTGAACCCCTGGAGGGCGCCATGGCGTTTTTAAATCCTGAAGATCGTCGTTTCCTCGAAACGGTTTCCAAACTCAATTATGTGAACCCCTTTTTACCGGAGCGCATTCAGTATGAGCGCGACGCTCTGGGAAATGCTTTTGATGAGTCCAAGGCCGACTGGAATCTGCTCGGAGATGATCCTGAATTTCATCTGGTGAACACCAAAAAAATCACCGACCGGGCCTATCCCCTGCTTTTAAAACTGCAGGAGCGCTTGCGAAAAGGCGTTCGGGCCACGCGCAAAGAGCTGGAGCTTTACGAGGATACGGTTCTGTTTCTGGTCTACCACTATTACGCCCAACAGTTTAAAAAGGATATTCTGAATCCCCAAAAAGGCAAGACCTATCAGTATTTCAAAGAATTTAATCATTACTGGGGACTGCTGTTTGATATACCCGGCTATGACCTGCCGAAAAAAAGCGAAGCCGCTCATATATTTGCCTGTATATTCCAGATTCGACGCGCTTTTTTATATATATTTCGGGCGATTATCGGGCGCTCAACGGTGGCGGCCAATCTAAGGGCGGCGGTCTGGAACTCTATATTCACCCACGACATGCGGCGCTATCGACGCACTTTTTTTAGATGCATGAAGGATTTTACCACACTTATATTTGGACCCACCGGATCGGGTAAGGAGCTGGTGGCCACAGCCATTGGTCAGGCGCGTTATATCCCTTTTAATCCGCAGACGCGGACTTTCAAAGTCGACTTTTTTAAAACTTTTTTTCCCATCAACCTGTCGGCGCTGCCTGCCACGCTGGTCGAATCGGAGCTTTTCGGCCACCGCCGCGGGGCCTTTACCGGCGCCCTGGAAGACCGCAGGGGCTGGCTGGAGACCTGCCCGCCCGAGGGAACGGTTTTTTTAGACGAAATCGGGGAACTGGATCCGCTGGTTCAGGTCAAGCTGCTGCGCGTTATTCAGGCCCGCAACTTTCAGCGGCTGGGTTCAACCAAGACCCTGGCATTTGAAGGTAAAATCGTGGCAGCCACCCATCGTGACATCCATCGGGCAATGGAGGCCGGTAATTTCAGAAAAGACCTCTATTATCGGCTATGCTCGGACATTATTACCGCACCTTCTTTGCACGAACAGATGCATGAATCCCCGGAAGTGCTCTGGGACCTGGTGGGCTATATCTCCCAGCGAGTGGCCGGCAGCGAAGGTGAAAAGCTTGCACGGGAGGTAAAATCCTGGATTCAGGATATACTGGGGCTTGATTATGCCTGGCCTGGCAATATTCGCGAGCTGGAGCAGTGTGTGCGCAATATCATGATTCGCCGGGAGTATCACCCGGCGGTCGTTGAGAGCGCTGGGACAAAAGAAAACCTGATGGCCTCTTTGCATCAGAAAGGACTCACCCTGGAAGCACTCTGCAGTCTATATTGCTCCTGGATTTATGAGCGCGTTGGGTCCTACACAGAAACGGCCCGGCAATTGAAAATCGATCGGCGCACAGCAAAAAAATATATTGACAGTGCACAAAAGGTATGATTTTATAAAGACCGGTTGGTTTATTTTGTATTGGAGAATTAATTGGCTGTCAAAGGGATTCAAACACGTCAGAACATCATTGCAAAATCACTGCGGCTGTTCTGTGTCAAAGGCTACTACAACACCTCCATCAATGACATCCTGGAAGCGACCGGTTTGACCAAGGGCGGATTTTACGGGCATTTTAGCAGGAAAGAAGCACTCTGGTATGCGGTTTACGATGAAGCCATGCGCATCTGGCGCGAAGTCGTTTTTGAAGGCGTCCCCGCTGCCACCGATCCGCTGGAGCGCATCCAGATCTTTATCGAAAATGATATCAAAAACAAGCTCGGCAACCAGGTGTTTGAAGGCGGTTGTTTTTTCCACAGCATGCTGGTGGAGCTTTCGGGTCAATCGGCTTCTATGAGCAGTCATCTGATGCGAGGGTTTGATCAGTTGGCCGGCCTGCTGCGCGCCTGGCTCAAACAGGCCGATCAGCAGGGGCGACTCAAAGAAAACCTGAATTTTAATGCCATTGCGCGCTATCTTATCGTTGCGCTAAACGGTGCGGCGGCCTTACATGTCTGCAACCGCGATCCCGCCATCCTGGATCAAACTGTCAACGAACTTCGTTTTTACATCCAGCAGCTCCAGAAATAATACAATCCTCACACTTGCACCAAATTTTTTTTAAATATACCAACCGGTTTATATAGTTTTTAGAATTCCCCCAAAATATCCTGTTTACACGCCTCCTGGATTTCCGCAACACCGTTCATCAATCATATAAAGTTTGTTAGACAGGATTTACCCGTCGTCGCAAAAGCTATGACGGGGCAGGCAGGATTATCAGGATTTCTTTTGGCCGTTCTCCAGAAGAGAACGGCCAAACCCTATCGCCTGCGGCGAATATTGCGTGCCTTCATGAACTTATTTAATAATCTAAAAAGATGGCGCAATTTCCCGGCCTAGATTATAGCGGTTTTAAAAAAATCGTTCCGATAATCTGTCATTGCGAGGAGTCTGACGACGAAGCAATCCTTTGGAATGCCTAAGAGATTGCTTCGCTTTGCTCGCAATGACGCTTGAAAGAATCGCAAAGCCAAGCGAAATATATTTTTGACAATCATTACAAAGACCGAAAATTTTTTATTCCGCTGAAAGCGGATTGAGTTTAGTCGCTGTCTTCAGGAGAGCGGCTAAGTAAATTATCCTCAAAATCCTGTAAATCCTGTCTAAAAATAAGATTCAATCTATTCTACTTAGATTAAAGTTTTTCAGCGTTTATGACGATAATAGTAATAGAGACAACGTTTTAAGCGACGAATATGTCCGAGGAGCCGCCTATGAAAAAACTAATTCTTGTTCTGGTCATCATTTTAATACCTGCTATCGCTTTTGCCAATTTCTCCATCAAGTTTGACAATACCACCAATAAAAAAATGTTTTACCTGCTTTACTGGATCGATCACACATATGATTGGCCGCATCCGTTCAATCTGGCGGGTGGCGAGCTGAAAGCAACCGAAACGGTGGATTTAAATGTGAACCTGACCAATGGTCAATACTATGTGGTCTGGCACGATGATGGGGAATGGAAAAATAGGGTTGTGATGGATGTTAAAGACGATATCAAATCGGTTACGGTGACACCGATTAAAAGCAGTATGCAAAAATAACAAATGGGCAATGGCCCATAAATTGTCTGGCCGAACGTGCCACGGCAGTACCCGACAAGGGGGTTCGAAAAGAGGAATCAGAATGTTTCTGATTCCTCTTTTTATTTGCAATATGCTATCGACCATTTATATAATTTAAGGGGGACGCCCATTAAATTATAAGTTTCCAAGTCCTTCTCTTTGCAATCTACACTGATGGTAGTGTCTCATCCTTTTTAAGCGAAGCCATGATCTTTTAACAGATATATGTGCTTCAATACCGCTAAGAAAAATGTGGTGCATTGTATACGGAGCGTATAGACGGGTATTATTGGGAAAGTTTTTCAAAACGCCAAGATTAGTCACAGGAGAAACTTATAATTTAATGGGCGTCCCTGGGGTGAAAGTTTGGCAGGTTGCAAATTAAAATCGATTTGTATAAACTTTATGAAATCATCATGCTTGCACATTAGTATGAAATTTTTTTATTCGTCTATTCTCAAACAGGAAAAAATCAAATGAAGGTTGTTTTTCATGAAGATTTCTACAAGGTGTATACCGGTGATCCGGCATCGGCCCCCGGGCGCATGGAGGCCATCGTCGAAACCATTGAACCGCACGTAGAGTTCATTCAAGCAGAGCCCGCCGTCCGTCAGCACATCGCCGCCATCCACAGCGAAATGCATATCCGGCAGGTCGAAAACCAGGGATTATACGAAATCGCGGCGCTGGCTGCCGGCAGCGCCATTCAGGCCGCCCAAATCGGTCTTTCCGAGCCCTGCTTTGGTTTGATCCGTCCCCCGGGGCACCATGCTTCTGCAGCCTCAGCCTGGGGATTTTGTTATTTTAATAACATGGCTGTGGCTTTAGAGGCGCTGCGACGCAAAAACAAAATCAAAAGCGCTTGTGTGCTGGATTTCGATCTTCATTTCGGAGACGGCTCGGTAAATATCTTAGAAAAGCGAAACTGGGTGACCGTTAACAATATTGAAAGCCTCAGCCGCAGCGATTATCTGAAAGAGGTGGAATCGGCCATGAAAAACTGCCGGGCGGATCTGATCGGCATTTCCGCGGGTTTCGATAACCACACCGACGACTGGGGCGGTCTGCTCTACACCGAAGATTACGAAGAGATTGGCTACCGGGTCAGATCAGCTGCCGATGCCATGGGAGGTGGTTGTTTTGCCATCCTGGAGGGAGGATACAATCATGAGGTGCTCGGGCAGAATGTGATGGCCCTGATTGCGGGCATGTCCAGGGTATGACGCCGCACGCCAATCCAACGCTTTTATTAAAGGGGACGCCCATTAAATTATAAGTTTCTCATTAATCTTCATGCATATTTAGTTGAATCTTGCACGAGTTGGAGGTTTTCATATCTAAGGCACTTAAGGGCGATGCTATAGTCAACTATGCCTCGTCCTTAATAACGCAGCAGATGGAAGCCTCCGGCTCGCCCGAAGGGTGAAAATTATTGAGGTAAAATGATTTTTATCCATTTATGTGATTGATTTTTTTGAGAATTTGCCGACCTGCCTAACCGGTCAGTATTGATATCTAGAAAAAAATTCTCAAAAATTTTCATGCAAGGATTCAACCTGGACGCGGCAGGTGTTACTCGGAAAAGCACCACCCGGGGACATGGCATCTTTAGTGAGAACGTTCACACTGCCGCCGTTATCAACTCCTTCTGCATCCGGCTGAAACCAGGTACCTGCATCCAGGCTGGCGACGCCGGGCATGATACGATCGGTGACTTTGGCCCGGGTCCGTAGGCGACCGCGATCATTGTAAACCATAACCGGGTCTGCATTTGAAATGCCGCGTGCAGTGGCATCTTCCGTATTTAACCAGATACGATCTTCGGCTTTTTCTTTTAATTGGGCAATGTTGTCGAATTGTGAATTGACCCGGGTTCTGGCATGGGGGCTGACGAGTTGCAGCGGAAATTCGGCCGCAGGATCAACAGCCGGCCCCTCCCAGTGGTCGATATGCTGAGGGATAGCCGGAATTTGAGGATTGTTCATTTGCGCAATTTTGTGGCTGTAGATTTCAATCTTACCACTGGGGGTCTCAAACGGATGGCGTTCGTGATCTCCGATTTGCTCTTTAAAGGCTAGCCGGGGCTCATCGAGCGATACTCGATAAACGCCTTTTCGCCGAAATTCCTCCATTTGGGGAAAATCCGGTGTCGCTTCCAGAAATGACTTTAACCACTGCTCATCAGATAGGTCATTATAGCCGTCAATCCCCAGGCGGTCTGCCAGGTCGGTGAAAATGGCCAGATCCGAACGGGTCTCTGGAGGCGGATCGATGACCTTGTTCATATAGATACAGTAAGGGCCGCCCAACCAGGGCTGGCCGATATCTTCTAGCTCCAGATAATGGGTGATGGGCAACACGATATCGGCATAACGAGCTGTGGGGGTTAAAAACAAATCATGGACGACCATAAAGTCCAGGGTTTCAAGGGCTCTGGTTCCTTTGTTGATGTTTAGAAACTGATTTAGCATATTGCAGCCGACAACATACAGCAGCTTAATGTCTGCCGGGTAGCCACCGGAGCGCCCCTTTAGAAGGGTGTCGTAGATTTCGGTGACATGGACTTTCGGGTTTTCTTTTTCCGGTACGGGCAATGACGCTGCCAGATCCCCCAGGTCCATGCGGTCGGTGCCTCCGGCAACGTGGCCGCCTACATTGCCGATATTGGCGGTCATGGCAGCCAGGGTAATGGCGGCACGGTGAAACTGCTCGCCAAAGGCGCTGCGGCCCGGCGCCCAGCCGGTGCAAAGCGCAGCGGGCTTCAGACTGGCATAATCGCGCGCTAGCTCAATAATATCTTCTACCTGCGCGCCGCATATCTGTGAGGCCCACTTCGGCGTTTTGGGAGTCCCATCTGTTTTCCCCATGACATAGGCCTCAAATTCGTCAAATCCAAAAGTGTAGGTGTCGATGAAGTTCTGATCGGTTAGGCCCTGGTCGATCATGACATGGGCCATGGCCATCATCATAGCCGTATCGGTACCTGGTTTAATTGGGATCCATCGTTCAGCCAGTTTTTCCCCTGATAGAGTTAGACGCGGATCCACCGCAATGATTTTAGCGCCGTTTTTTTTGGCCTGTCGAAGATAGGCTGCGGTGTAGGGTCGAAAACGCGAGACCAGCGGATCCCAGCCCCACAAAATAATGTATTTGGAATGCAGGAGATTGTCGCGGCTGTTGGCGGTAAACCGGGAGCCGAAGGTGGTTTCACAGGCAAATCGGGCGCCTTCCATCGAGGTGCTGCCCCATACCGATGTGCACCCGCCAAACAGGTTAAAAAAGCGCTGGGCTGTTTTGATACTGTTGTTCAGGGCACTTTCGTTACCGTAATAATTCATCAACAGGGTCGCTTGCGGTCCGAACTCTTTCTTAACATGCACTAATTTTTGAGCCACGGTATTGAGGGCCTTATCCCAGGAGATAGGCTCGAACGAACTGCTGCCACGTTCACCGACCCTTTTCAAAGGACGGGTCAGGCGATCCGGTGCATAAACAACATCTTTCTGGGAAAGCCCCCGAATGCAGGCCGTTAAGCTGCGCTCTTGCTTACTTTCGGTGCTGATTCGGGTAATCCTGCCGTCCACAACATGTACTTTAAGCAAACAACGCGCTCCGCAGTCAAAAGAGCAGGTGGTGGTAAGCACTTTTTCATTCATAGCGACATCCGCCCGTGAAAATTGTGTTAACCACAAAGACACGAAGATCACAAAGAAAAAAGCCCAAAAAATTTAAAATCTTTTGTGGACTTTGTGCCTATGTGGTGAATTATATTCCGTTTTGTAACTTGTCCTTATATACACAATCCTGCCCGTGGGTGCCACCTGAAACTTGAGGGATTAAATGATTAAAAATTTTATCGGCTACCGATAGCTTGTTTTATTGACATCCATCTTCCTTTTTTCAATATTGATAGTGAACAGAACATAAATGGGTTACCATTTTTAGATTTTTTATTATTTTGGAGGTCGTTATGAAAGGCAAGATCAGCACCAAATTTTCGCGACGTGAATTTATACGTCTGGCTGCGGCGGCAACCGCTGCCTTGTCGGTTGACTGGACCCAAGTGAAAGCGCTGGCTGCCGCGATCGAGCCAAAAAAAGACTTCCCGGTGGTTGTCATCGGCGGCGGGTTGGGTGGCCTGAGTGCAGCGGCGCATCTGGCCAACAGTGGCTTTCCGGTCACATTGATTGAGCAGCATGATCGCCCTGGCGGTTATGCCACAAGCTTTGATCGAGAAGAATATACATTTGAGGTCTCTTTGCATGCCACAGCCGGTGCGCAGGGAGGATTAAAAGACTCACTTGTAGGCGCAGGCGTGCTGGATAAAGTTGAGACCGTCGAACTGCCCGAGCTATGCCGCATCATCACTCCAGACCACGACATGGTCTGGCCCCAGAAAAATCCAGCAGCCATTGTCGAACAGCTGACCCAGTTATTTCCCGGGGAGGCCAAAGGTATTCAGGGATTCTTTGATGAAATCTTAGGTGTCATCGATGATGCCATAAAGCCCTTTGATCGCGATTCCTGGTGGGATTTGATTCGCTTTCCAATGACCCACAAAAACATGTGGGCCATTCGGAAAGATAGCCTATCACAGGTGTTCGATCGATATACACAGGACCCCAAACTGCGCACAATTTTATCTACTTTCTGGCCATACTACGGACTTCCTCCGTCCATGCTATCCGGTTTTTATTATGCGGTCGCTACAGCGGCTTATATTCGATTCGGCGGTCATTACATCAAACACCGCTCCCAGGATTTGAGTGATGCTTTAATGCAAGCCATCGACGCCGCCGGTGGGCAGGTGTTGCTGAATACCGAAGCCATCGACATTACTCTTAAAAGGGGGGCTGTCACCGGAGTCGTGCTTGATAATGGAAAGAAGCTAAACGCCAAAGCGGTGATTTCCAATGCCAGTGTGCCTGCGACCCTGAATCTGCTCTCTCGCGACACGGCCTCCGAAG
>CAZJHF010000148.1:0-9222 GCA_964545505.1 uncultured Desulfobacterales bacterium
AGCAGCTCTTTCATGGTAACGTATGCCATTTTCTTTCTCCCTTCATCATTTGGTTTTTCCTCCGCCGCCGTCTACCCTGCTGCCAACTTTCACTGAAAGCACCGGGCAACAGATCCGGCGACGTGTGTGATAAAAAATCCATTCCAAATAGCAAATTAAGATGGGCATCGCAAGGGTTTTTTCGATTACATGGATCTTGCACGCCTAAACCGCAACCGCTGCATGCAGCGTTTAAGGTTCAAACACCCCCCTGGCGCCGCGAATTTGACATTTTAACCTTTGGCCTGTTTTCGCATGGCAACGATGCGGTCATATCCGCTATAATCCGTAAAAAAATCGACATCTTCATATTGGCCGCAGCGCTGAATGATCTGTTTTAAAGACACCTTTTGGTCATGTCCCATCTCCAATAAGAGCATTCCACCCGGCCTGAGATAAAGATGAGCCGATTGGATGATGTGGCGCAAACAGCGCAGCCCATCCTCGGAACCATCCAGGGCCGCAAGCGGTTCAAAGGCCTGAATTTCAGGCTGAAGCCGCTTTAAATCTCCACGACGGATATAGGGTGGGTTGGAAACGATCAAATCGAATAGATCCGTGCCTGCAGCTAAGGGTGCAAACCAATCTGCGACCAGAAAATGAATGTTGGCGGCCAGGCCATGGCCAACGGCATTACGCTGAGCAATTTGAACGGCCGCAACGGATATATCCGTTCCCCAGTAAGCGTGCTGCGAATTCTCAGATGCCAATGCGATCAGGATCGCCCCGCTGCCGGTGCCCAGCTCCAGAATGCGTTGAGGCCTGGAATCGGAGCCGGCTGCAAGATACGACAACGCTCTTTCGACCAGGCATTCAGTTTCCGGCCTCGGTATCAGAACCTTGCGGGTGACGGCCAGATCCAACGACCAGAATTCCTTACACCCCAGAATATAAGCCACCGGTTCACGCTTTATTCGCCGCTTGATGATGGCTTTAAAACGGGTGAGCTCCTTTGCATTCAAGGGTTGATCGTAATGCAGGTATAGATCGATGCGTTTGGCAGCCAATGCATGTGCCAGCAAGATTTCGGCAGTGGCTCTTGGGCTGTCGATTTCGTAACGCTTAAAGTAGGTTGTGGCCCATTGAAGCACCTTAAGAATGGTCCATTCAGGATGCCCGGGGCTGATTTGATTGTGCATTTTGCAGGGCCTGTGCCTGAAAATAAGTTGTCAATTCATCAATGAGCTCATTGATTTCCCCTTGCAGGATATCCTCCAATTTATAGAGGGTCAGTCCGATGCGGTGATCGGTCACCCTGCCCTGGGGAAAGTTATAGGTCCGGATACGGCCACTGCGATCCCCGCTACCGACCTGATTTTTACGCGCTTCGGAACGCTTGGCGTTCTGCTCTTGCGTGATCTGGTCGAGTAATCGCGACCGCAACACTTTTAGCGCCTTGTTTTTGTTTTTTAATTGCGATTTTTCATCCTGACAGGTAACCACCAATCCGGTCGGCAAATGGGTAATTCGGACCGCTGAATCCGTGGTGTTCACGCTCTGACCTCCCGGGCCTGTGGACCGATAGACATCAATTTTCAGCTCGGATGGCTCTATTTTCACATCCACCTCTTCAGCCTCGGGTAAAACCGCAACCGTAACTGCCGAAGTGTGGATACGTCCCTGGGCTTCAGTGGCCGGTACGCGCTGCACGCGGTGAATGCCGCTTTCGTATTTTAGATCACTGTAAACGCCTTTGCCTCGGACAAGTGCAATAATTTCTTTGATGCCGCCAACACCCGTCTGGTGTTGTGACATGATCTCTACTTTCCAGTTGCGGGCTTCAGCATAGCGCATGTACATTCTAAAGAGATCGCCGGCGAACAGGGCGGCTTCTTCGCCGCCGGTGCCCGCTCTGATTTCAATAATGACATTTTTCTCATCATTGGGATCTTTGGGCAACATCAGCCGTTTAAGATCTGACTCCAGTTGATCGCGCAGTTGATTCAAGTTCGCAAGCTCGTCACGGGCTAAACTTTTGATTTCCGGGTCCGGGTCCTGCAGCAGATCCGTACTCTCATCTATCCCCTGCAGCGCCTTTTTATACTCATTGAAGACCACTACAATTTTATTCAGTTCAGCGTGCTCTCGCATAAGCGCCTGGTAGGCCTGACGGTCCTGTGCAATATCGGGTTCGCTCAGACGCTTTTCAACCTCTAAGAATCTTTCTTCAACTCCTTTTAACTGATCAAGCATGGTCACGTCATCCTAAAAAGTGTAATTCTTCCCGATAAAGATATTGGCCGCTCGTTGCAAAATACACCGTAAAAAATCGACATCAAGGAGTCAGGGTCTTTTGGCTGGCCGGCAGGCATGGCTTTAAAAATTTAAACAGGCTTCTGTGTGCAGCAGGTGAAGTTTTGCAGGAAACGGCCGATGGAAGTGCCGGTTGTGATGCCAGCAGGGCAAGAGCAAGACTCTCGGCGCTCCAGCCGATTTATGGACGGCACTGGAGCGCATGCAAGCTTAGCAGCATCATTGCAGGCGGGGCTGCTAATTGGGCTTTTCTTTTTTCTGTTGAAACTTTTCGTATTTTTTACGGAATCGTTCGATTCGGCCGGCGGTATCGACCAGCTTTTGCTTTCCGGTAAAAAACGGATGGCACTTTGAGCAAATCTCCACCCGGATATCCGCCTTGGTGGATCCGACCTCCAAAACATTACCGCAGGCACATTGAATGGTGGTTTGGTGATACTGTGGATGAATGTCTGTTTTCATTTTAGCTCAACCCCCCTGACACTGTATCAGGTGTTTCGTGTTTAATATACGTAAAAAAGTATGCTGTATAGCCGAAAGGGGTGCGTTTGGCAACCCTTAATGTTGATTACGCATTCATTGAATCCAGGAATTCTTTATTGGTTTTGGTTCCCTGCATTTTATCGAGCAAAAATTCCATGCTGTCCACCGTATTTAATGATGTCAACAGCTTGCGCAATATCCATACCCGGGTTAAAATTTCATCCGCTATCAGCAATTCTTCTTTGCGCGTGCCGGACCGTTTGATGTCAAATGAGGGATACACACGTTTATCCGCCAAGCGGCGATCCAGTTGAATTTCAGCATTGCCGGTACCCTTGAATTCCTCAAAGATAACCTCATCCATGCGACTGCCCGTATCCACCAGGGCGGTGGCAATGATCGTTAAGCTGCCCCCTTCTTCTATATTGCGAGCAGCACCGAAAAATCGCTTGGGCCGCTGCAGTGCATTGGAGTCCACACCACCGGATAAAATTTTTCCACTGGGCGGTACGACCGAATTATAGGCCCGGGCCAGGCGGGTGATACTATCCAGCAAGATCACCACGTCTTTTTTGTGCTCAACCAGTCGCTTGGCTTTATCGATGACCATCTCGGCTACCTGAACGTGCCGTTCGGAAGGCTCGTCAAAGGTGGAACTGATAACTTCCGCAGCCACGGTGCGCTCCATGTCGGTGACTTCTTCCGGCCGTTCATCGATCAGCAATACGAAAGGCACCACATCCTTGTGGCTGGCGATGACGGCATTGGCAATGCTTTGCAACAGCATTGTTTTACCCGATCTGGGCGGGGAAACAATCAGGCCGCGCTGACCAAAACCAATGGGAATCATCATATCCATAATTCGAGTAGAGTAATTCTCAGGATCGCTTTCAAGATTGACCTTGCGATCCGGATAAAGCGGTTTGAGGTTATCAAACAATATTTTATCGCGGGCGACTTCCGGATCTTCAAAATTGACGGCTTCGACTTTCAGCAAGGCAAAATAGCGTTCCGATTCCTTGGGTTGACGAATCTGACCGGATATCGTGTCGCCGGTCCTCAGGTTAAACCGACGAATCTGCGACGGCGACACGTAAATATCATCTGGCCCCGGCAAATAGTTGGAATCCGGTGATCTCAGGAAACCAAATCCATCGGGTAAAATCTCCAGCGTGCCTTCACCAAAAATGAAACCATCTTTTTCAATCTGGTGTTGCAGCAATGCAAACATCATCTCCTGCTTGCGCATGCCGGCAGCGCCTTCGATTTTAAAACGTTTTGCCATTTGAGTCAGTTCGCTGATATTCTTTTCTTTGAGTTCTACGATGTTCATCTAAATATTTCCCCTTTGAGTTATTATTCAGGTGCGCTTTTTTGCCACCGGCCGAACACAATTTAAACCGCAACTATTGCTTTGCGGTTGACAATCGGCTCAACGGAAAGATATTCAATGCGTTAGCACCAAACGCTTTGTCAAATGCGAGCATTATTATTAAGCACAAGGCGGGTTACCTTTGAAAGGAACCGGTTAAGTGATACTGCCACTTGGCGACTTTGTGCATCTGATTAAAATATAGGCGCCCCTACACAGCAGGTAAATGGACTGGATCCATATCGATTTTTAAGGAGGATTAAGAGTGTTCAGTGACTTTAAACTAGAAGATTCTAATTAGACATCCTCACTATCTGGCGGGTTATGCCTTAGAGTAGCTACTTAAAAATTATATCATAATCGCAATCATGTCAAGCAGTTTGTCCAAATTTTCGATGCAATAGGATGACCCGGCCACAGATCGTTTTTTAAACTATGTTTAACATCGATCCTAAAATATTTCCTAAAGCAGACGGTGCATTTCTTGTTGGCGGTTCAATCAGGGACATGCTGTGCGGTCGTTCTCCGGTCGATTACGATGTGGCCGTGCTCGGCGACCCGCTTGAATTTGCACGCCAGATCGCAGCCCGGGCCAAAGGTCGCCTGGTTGAAATCGGCAAACCCGGACAAATGATCATCCGGATGGTCAGCGATAGCGTCATCGTTGATATTGCACAAGCCAAAGAAGCAGCCATCCAAAATGACCTGATGACACGGGATTTTACGATCAATGCCATGGCATATGATCTCTCGGCCCGGCAGTTGGTTGATCCGCTGGGGGCTCGGCTCGACCTGAATCGCGGTATCATTCGTATGGTTTCAGAAGATATTTTCAAGCGGGATCCGGTTCGTTTGCTCAGAGCCTATCGCATTGCAGCACAGTTTGCGTTTGAAATTGAACCAAAGACGAAAGCAGCCATCGAAGAAAATGCAACCCATATCCGCCAAGCGGCCGCAGAGCGTGTTCGCGATGAATTCTTTAAGATGCTGCAAAGCGCCGGGTCCCACCTTTATCTTTGCCAGATGGTTGATAATGATCTGCTGTTTGCCATATTGCCTGAACTGGCGGATTTAAAAAACTGTCGCCAGAATCAGCATCATCAATTTAATGCCTTGGAACATACCCTGCTGGCTTATTATCAACTGGAAGGGTTGCTCAACCCCGGCGTGCCGCCAGCGACCGGTGCCGGCGTAAAACTGGCTCTCGGTATCGCTGCAACACAATTTCCGCTGCTCAAGTTTTGCATGCTGATACATGATATTGGCAAACCATCCACGCAAAAGGCTGACCGCAACGGTAGGCTTCATTTTTACGGTCATGAGCGCCGCAGCGGCCAGATGGCCACCCACATCTGCCGGCGACTAAAATGCTCAAATCACTTTATCGAAACCACTCGTTTTTTGGTACAACATCACGCACGCCCCCGCAACCTTTACACGGCTCTTCAGGAACAGAAAGCAACGCCTCGGGCATTGACGCGGTTTTTTATCAAATGCGGCGCGTACCTGCCTGAACTTCTGGTGATGGCCGCTGCGGATACGCTGGGCAAAGCGACAAAACTGAACCGCCACAGCAACGCCTTTATGACATTTTTAGACCAATTGATGCTGGATTTTGAAAACGATTTCAGGCCCAGGGCGTCTGAACCCAAGCTGATAACCGGTCAAGATCTGATCGCAGAGTTTGGACTGAATCCGTCAGCGGTATTTAAAAAGATTATAGATCGGGTGGAAGAAGAGCGCTTGTCAAGGAAGGATATGACGCGGCAGGAAGCCGTCAAACTCGTCAGCGAATTGATTCAAAATCAAGGGTCAACTGAGGAAGAATAACGAATTTCAATCTCTATTTTATTTGGTTTAAGGTTTCGGGTGTCAGGTGTCAGGTTGAACACCGGAAACGATCGGATTGCAGCTCAATTTATTCTGACACCTGAACACTGACACCTGAAACCTATTGAAAATGATTACTTCAAAGCGTCCAGCGTGTTAAAAATCTGATCCCGTATTTCTTCAACCTTGCCGACGCCTTCGATGCGAAAATATTTCGGCGCAGCCGGTTCATCGGACTTTTCCCAGTTTTTATAGTAATCAATTAACGGCTCTGTCTGGGTGTGATAGACATCCAGGCGTTTTTTTACCGTTTCTTCCTGGTCGTCGTCGCGCTGAATCAACGCTTCACCGGTTTCATCGTCTTTGTCGGCTTCTCGCGGCGGGTTGAAAACCACGTGATAGGTTCGCCCGCTGGCCAGGTGAACCCGTCGACCGCTCATGCGTTTGATGATTTCCTCATCCGGCACATCTATGTCCACAACCGCCTCAATCGGCACACCGGCTTCTTTCATGGCATCTGCCTGCGGGATGGTGCGCGGAAATCCATCAAATAAAAAACCATTTTCACAGTCCGGCTGGGTAATGCGTTCTTTGACCAGGCCGATGATGACTTCATCCGGTACGAGTCCGCCGGCATCCATGTATTCTTTGGCTTTCAGGCCCATCTCGCTGCCTTCTTTCACGGCGGCCCGCAACATGTCACCGGTCGAAATTTGAGGAATTTGGTATTGGTTTTTAACAAAGTTCGCCTGGGTGCCCTTACCTGCTCCGGGCCCGCCCAATAAGATCAATCGCATGTGCTGTCCTCCTTTTATTTGTTAATAGTTCGTGTTTTGGTTGTTTCTGACTTTGGTGGTATATTTTATTAATTCCCTTTTGAGGTAAAGTATAAGATAAAGGAAAATTGAAGCTATCTCAAAAATAGTGAATCACGTCCAGGGGCAAGGCGTCAATTTGGTTTAAAAGCAGAGCGTACCAATCGTGGCTGGAAGCCACTCCCACGATTATCAACAATCAGCTTTTATTTAATCTTCAAAAATAATTTGTGGGAGCGGCATCTTGCCGCGATCTTTGAGCATTTTAAACCGGTTTGATGCACACCTTAATGCTTATAAAGATAGATGTGTAATCCATTTATCCTGGATAACGCAGCCCATGGGCGTTAGATGCATTTTTAAGATAGCTTCTATATTTTTTGACGGCAGAGTATGGCCGAAGGTTCGGCTCGTGTCAAGACAATATTGGCGGGCTTTTAGGCTAAAAAGTTGCATTCTGCAGATAATGATATACAATTTTGTATAAAATCGAGAATTTTCTCTTGCCAAACAATAAGATTCACTATATAAGAAATCGTTTAATCTCAATTATTGGAAAACAGACAATTTCAAGAGCTTACCAATAAAATTGACACATAAAAGGAGGCGAGGAATTTGAAGGATATTGAAGTCAGGGTCATCGACAACGATGTCGAAAAGGCCATGCGGATCCTGAAAAAGAAGATTCAAAATGATGGCCTGTTCAAACGGCTCAAGCTAAAGAAGAACTATGAGAAGCCGAGTGAATACCGACGACGCAAGATGCGTGAAGCGCTGCGAAGGGAAAGACTGGCCGCTGCCCGTGCTGCCAAATACCGCAGACGATAGGGCCTAACTCAAACAAATGGGAAACCCGGCAGAAACCGATTCTGCCGGGTTTTTTTATCGCGATGACACCAAAAGATGCGTATAATCGCTGTCTGAAGACCATGTACGGTCTGAGAAGATTCGGGATCATCCTCGGCCTGGAAACGATTCAACAGTTACTCGATGGCCTTGGAAATCCCCACCTGAAGTATGCCTGTGTTCATGTGGCGGGGACCAACGGCAAAGGTTCGGTAGCGGCAGCATTGGCCTCTATACTATTTAAATCCGGATATAAGGTCGGTCTGTACACTTCGCCGCATCTGGTTCGTTTTAATGAACGCATTCTCATTAATAACCGTCAGATATCAAACAACGACGTCGTTAAATCCTATCATGCGATCAAGCGTGTCCATCACGGAGACCGCAGTCCGACGTTTTTTGAGTTTGCCACCGCCATGGCGCTGTATGCCTTCGGTCGACAGCAAGTTGACTGGGCCGTGATCGAAACCGGAATGGGGGGACGCTATGATGCCACCAATGTGGTTCAACCGGCAGTTTCCATTATCACAAATGTATCCCTGGAACATCGCGATTATCTGGGCAACACCCTGGCGGAGATTGCCCGCGAAAAAGCCGGCATCATCAAACAAGCAACGCCGGTGGTCACCGGCGTGAAACAAAAACAGGTTCGATCGGTTGTGCAGCACGTTGCCCGCCAAAAAAAGGCCCCCCTGTTTATGCTGGGGAAAGATTTTAAGGTCAGACAAAATCAATCCGGACAATTTTCATATGGCGGAATCGAAAATAGCTGGCGCCACTTACAAACGCCCCTGCTGGGACGCTATCAGGTTCAGAATGCGGCTCTTGCCCTGGCCGCCGGCGAATTGTTGATCAGGGATGGCGCCTCAATTTCAAAGGCAAGTATTGAACAGGGATTAGCCAATACGCGCTGGCCCGGAAGGCTGGAAATTGTCTGCGAGCATCCTTTGGTCATACTGGATGGTGCCCACAATTTAATAGCGGCGCGCAAACTGGCCAAATACCTAGCCGAAAACCTGGCCGGACGACGCATAACGCTGGTCATTGGGATATTGGACGATAAACCCTATGCATCAATGCTCAACAGTTTGCTACCGCGATGTTACCGGGCCATCGTCACCCGCGCCCGGGCGCAACGGGCCCTGGCACCGGAAAAACTGTATGCCATCGCTAAAACGACAATAGGCGATGTATGCATCATACCCGATGTTGCCGCAGCGGCACAGCATGCCATCGAGACCGCAGGTCCCGATGACGCTGTCTGCATTGCTGGCTCTTTGTACGTGGTCGGTGAAGCCAAAGAAGCCATCGAAAAAGGCCTTCTCAAATCCATCAAAAAGACCTAGCCGGCAGCTATCGAATTGATCTTGACTCCGGCAAAGGGATCATTTAGGCTTAAAACAAAAACTGGATTTTGCACGAAAATTAATGAGAAGTTCATAATAATATTAACTAGAAGTTATCTCAAAAATAGTAGATTACGTCCAAGGGCAAGGCGAAAACCGATTCAAAAGTGGAGCATACACGACAGTATTCGAGCATTTTGAATCGGTTTTCAACACAGCCATTGGGCGTTAGATGCAT